>JALUWC010000398.1 GCA_027019885.1 Geoglobus sp. | reverse complement strand
TAGCCAGACACTATCTCTTTTTTGCGCCTCTCATAACTTTCTTCTTTTATGTGGACATGGAGGGAGACCTCCTGACCGTAATCCTCAATCATATCATACAGCCTGGGGTACCTCTCAATAATGCTGAGCTCGGGATTTGCCTGCTCCTGCATGTGGAGGGTTGCACGAATGCCGTGCTCATGGAAAAACTCAAGCAAAAGAGGCAGCCCCTTCGTAAGACCAGGGTTATTCCTGCTCGCCTTCAATTTATTGTATCTGAGCTGATCGAACTCAACATCCACGTCGGTTATCAGCCAGAGGGTCATTTTCGATAATCTCCAGCAGTGTTTCATAAATCTTTCTTTGTAGCATCGCATTGGATTTTATATCTTGAGTTTCAAGTGCAAATTCCTGTGCCTTCCTGCCGACTTCAATTCTCAAAGATGGGTTCTCTATAAGATAACGGAGTTTATCGGCAAGGGCTTTGTGGTTCCCTACTGGGACAATAAATCCTGTTTTTCCCTCCTGGATAACATCATCGGCACCGCTAACCTCAGTTGAAATAACCGCTCTACCCGCAGCCATCGCCTCTACCAGCACCATAGCTCTCCCCTCATGGTCAGAAGGCAAAACAAAAACATCGCAGGCTTTGTAGTATGCTGGCAGGCGATCATGCTCTATCAGCCCTTCAAAAACCACGTTATTTTCAATTTGCAGCTCTTTAGCCAATCTCTCTAATTTTTCTCTTTCTGGACCATCACCAACAATTAGAAAGAGTGTTCGCGGGAATTTTTTTATAACTATGGCTGCAGCTTTGAGAAGATTTGGGATATTCTTTTCCTTGGCCAATCTACCCACAAATAGGACTATATTATCGTAATGTGAAAATCTCCGTCTTATCTCTTCTCCACCTCTGGCATCTGAAAATTTTTTCACGTCTATATATATAGGCAGTTTAAATATCCTTTCCTCCGCGATGCCCATGTCCATTATCCTTTTTTTCACCCTTTCACTCACCACTCTTATACCGTCTGCCCTTCTCAGAACAAACTTGCCCACAACATTGAGCAGGTAGCGTACCCTTCGCTCCCTCAGCCAGTATTTGTTATCCAGGGAGTCGCCGTGCACCTGCACAAGGAGTGGCTTTCTGTATCTGTACTTAAGAGCAAGCCCTGCAATACCGCAGAAAATCGGATCCTGTGTGGTTATTACGTCTATATCGTCGTGCCTGCAGATCTCCGATGCAATTCTGTAGGCATCCCACGTAAAGAATACTATATTCCGGGATAGAGACGGGAAGACCTCAACGTTATCGCTCAGCTTTTGCCGTTTGTAGAGGGCTCTGTCTTTGGGCGTGTAGGTAACACAATAAAGATAATCCAAGTGCCTCCCGTACTCCACCAGCCTCTGCTGCAGGTTGCCGATGTGCCTTCCTCCTTCCACCACAGCCGCGGAAGGGTCACAGCTAATCATGAGCACCCTCAATCTATCACCTAAATTATAGGCTGTTTATAACCTCTTCTAAGTCTGCAATGTGGTTCTCCCAGCTGTTCCTCTTCATAACCGCCTCATATGCCCTTTCGGCGACCCCACCGAGGTCTCTTCTATCCAGAATCCCCAAAACTTTCCTGCGAATCTCATCTGGGCTGGGGTTTACCAGAAATCCCGTTTCTCCGTCCCGTATAATCTCCCTGTTGGGCGGTATGTCGCTGGCTAAGACGGGAGTTCTGCAGCTCATGGCTTCGAGGATAACATGGGACATGCCCTCATAGTAGGAGGGTAGCACAAATAAATCTGAGGCGCAGATGTACT
>JALUWC010000397.1 GCA_027019885.1 Geoglobus sp. | reverse complement strand
TGTTAAGGAAAGACTAAAAGGGATCTTGAAGGGTTTAGAGTTGATTCACAAAGAGTTCTCGATGCCTGTTGTGTTTCCAGTACATCCAAGGACTCAGAAAAGGATAAAAGAGTTTGGGTTTAGTTTAGACGGTGTTGAAGTTATTAATCCCGTGGGTTTTCTTGAGTTTTTGCAGCTGGAAGCCAATGCAAGATTGGTTTTGACAGATTTGGGGGGTGTGCAGGAGGAGACTTGCATATTGGGAGTTCCCTGTGTTACATTGAGGGATAATACAGAGAGACCGGAGACGTTGGAAGTAGGATCAAATATTTTGGCAGGAACAAAGCTTGGGAGAATTTTGAAAGGTGTAAAAACAATGCTTAGCAGGGAAAACAACTGGAGAAATCCGTTTGGTGAAGGTAAGGCTGGGGAGAGGATTGCTGAAATACTGGAGAGGGTATGAGGATCTTAATTACATCAATTGTGGATTTAAGAAAGACTGCACCCAACAGGTTGCATCACTTTATTCTGCATAACGATTGGTGGAAAAATTGTCTTAAGGAAAAATTACAAAGTTTTAGGCTTGAAAGAGTGTGGGGAAAGGTTATAAAACGATTGGATAGAGATAAACATGCCATCGAATGAGGCGAGCATTGTAATAGTCATCTGCAACCACAGGATGTATACGGGGACTGTTTAAGCTCGGTTATTGCGAACAACCCGTTAGAGGTGATCGTTGTATAGATAAAAATTATAAAAGATTGTGTCAAAGCGATTACCATGGAATTATCACAAATTCCAGATAGCAAGCGAAGGGCTTTGGAATCGTTTATCAGAATTTTAAAGGGAAGTTACGGTGACAGAATACGCAAAATTATTCTGTTTGGCTCAGTCGCAAAAGGCGAAGCCGAAGAAGACAGCGATATAGATGTTCTGATTGTGGCTAACGAAGTCAGTCAAAAAGAGATTTCCAGAATATCACTTCAGATTCTCATGAAATACGGAGAGGTGATATCATCGATTGTTGAGGATGAGCAGCAGTTCGAGAAAAATAAGGACTACACATTCCACCAGATCGTTTTGAAAGAAGGTGTTGAAATTGGGTAAAGAGGGAAAGAAGACTGGAGAAATACGAGACCACTTAACCTTAGCTGAGGAGTGTCTTGATGAGGCTGAAAATCTCCTGTCAAGTGGTTTATACAGGGGAGCGGTCTCGAGAGCTTATTACTCGATGTATCACACAGCTATGGCTCTCCTGCTCACAAAGAGTATTACTCCAAAGAAGCATGCTGGTGTATTAAGGGTGCTCGGGCTGGAATTCGTTAATAAGGGATATATAGAGGAGGTTTACGCAGAGTCCTATAAGTTTGCACTTGATGTAAGGCAAAAAGCAGATTACGGTGTCGAATTTAAAATAGATAAAGAAACAGCTGAAGAAATAGTGAACAGCGCAGAAGTTTTTCTCAGGAGAGTTGCAAAAGCAATAGATGAAATTGAAAGTCGCAACGAATAAATTATAGCCAAGTTTTAACGGAAACAATTTTTCCCTCAATCCATTAACACTCCGATACCATATCTTTCCGGGTGGTAGCATGAATCTTTCAGAGTGAGCGAGCGATGTCATTGTCACCTGCAACCACAGGAAGTACGTGGAGGATTGTTTAAGCTCAGTTGTTGCGAACGATCCGATGGAGGTGATAGTGGTTGACAGTGGCTCTGCTGATGGAACTGCCGAATTCGTCGAGGAGCAATTTCCAGAGGTAAGGCTGATCAAAAACCCGAGAAAACCCGTATCAGGGGGAGATTTCGATATAA
>JALUWC010000396.1 GCA_027019885.1 Geoglobus sp. | reverse complement strand
GAAAATATCTCATAAACAAGAAAATTGGATTTTCACCTCAAAATCCAAATGCAGTTATTTATCCCAACCTAACTGCATCGGAAAATGTTCTCTTATCTGCAAGTCTTCATGGAGTGAAGCTAAGTGATTCTCAGTGTGCTCAAATCTTGAGGCTATTTGCTCTTGAGGAAAAACAGAATCAGTTAGCAGGTAGTCTCTCCATGGGAGAAAGAGTTCGACTTTCTATTACCATGGCGATTTCACATAATCCTGAATTAATTTTGCTAGACGAGCCCAGTAGCCTGCTTGATACACAAAATGTCAAGCGATTGGGGAAATATTTAGAAGCTGTGAAGTCCTCGGGTAAATCAATTCTGGTAACTACCCATGATCCACGCTTTATGTTACTTGCGGATTATTCTTACCTTTTAATTCATGGAAGAATTGCTTCAAGAAAAATAATTCAAAAAAACCGCCTAGAATTAAGAGAAAGGACAATTGGACTTATTGACAAAGGAGGCTTTGTTCAAATCCCGGAGAATATTCGAATGGCTCTAGGTCTCACTTCTCTCGCAATATTTGAACTGACTAAGAATAATGACGCCGCCATAATACGCAATCCCACCCCCCATAAGCAAAGAGAACCCATTGAGGGTTCACTATTTGCCCCTATCAAAGAGATTCTGAGAAAGATCAGTACTTTCTCTCCTAAAAATTGTCGAATTAAAGTGCAGTTAAGAAGATATCCTCGTTCTGGCCGTCTTCCAATACTTTACAATTTGAACCTTGAATTTCTTACTGGAGAAGTAAATGTAATAATTGGCCCCAGTGGCTCAGGAAAGACTACTCTGTTATCAATAATAGCCAATCAAATTACTGCCTATGATGGGTTCGTCTTCATTGAAAATACCCCACTTCCAAAAACTGAGTCGATTCTCCCCCCTGAAGTTTTCTTTATTCCCGATTTTCCGACATATAATCCCCAGTGCTCGATAAAAGAGCAACTCGAAGCAACGATTCAGAAGAAGCCAAAAGGATCTCAAGAGTTATATCAGCGATATTTGAAAAATTTAGCTAAGTTTCTTAGAGTAGAGCATCTTTTCTCAAAATATTTTATGCAATGTTCAGCGGGTGAAAGACAGCGAGTTGCGCTAATTGATGGTCTCCTTTATTCCCCGAAGTTTCTGATTATTGATGAGCCCTCCTCGCATTTGGATGAAATCATGCGAAATAGAGTAACTCTTTTGCTCAATAGCGTAGCAAAGCTGTCTAATGTTGGAGTGGTATTCTCAACACACGACCCCTCTACGATTATGTTGGGAAATCATGTTTTCCGAATACAAGATGGGAAAATGGCATCAGAGTTCGTCGCTGATAAAAACGCAATTTTGAATCTTAGAGAGGAATTTCTCAATGTGAAAAAATGATTTCTCTCTCCTTAAAGCGAGTTTTGACCAGAGAAAGTTAACCAATTACAGAGGTGTATTGATTCTTGTTGTATTAAAGAAGTCTCAAGCTATGAGAAAGGATGTTCATTATTTTTCCAAGGAGATTCTCATCCCCTCTTCTCCACAAAGTACGCAAACGATGATCTTATTAATTGTCTCGAAGTGAATGGACTGTAGAGATTCCACAAGAAGGGTAGGCACCATGAGCGAAACAGGATATCGGCACTTGGTTCGTGTCGCAGCTACAGACATCCGAGGAGATAAACCCCTAAAAATAGCGCTGACCAAAATTAAAGGCGTTAATCAAAGGTTTGCAATTGCAGTGCTCAGATCACTCAATATTGATGAAAATCAGCGTTTGGGGTACGTTCCC
>JALUWC010000395.1 GCA_027019885.1 Geoglobus sp. | reverse complement strand
CTCCAAGACAGATTTTTAAACCAGTATCTTCATGCCCGTATCTCGCAGTGGCATTCAGAAGTGTTGAGAATTCCATTGCATCTCTTGTTTCTGTTCCCTCCTCCTCGGTGAGAAGGATATAAACCTCACCGACGAGTCTGGATATGAGATGGGGGTCAACTCCAGACTCAACTGCAATTTTGACAAGTTCAGAAACAATCTTTCTTTTCTCCTCAAATGTTAGATCAATCCATCTCCTCCATCTGTCTCCATCTTTCAGCGGTATATCGAGAAGTCTTAGAAATTCTATACATCCCTCCTCGTTTCCAGTAATTCCCGGAATAATTGGATCAGAAGAATACTGTAACATTCTGTAAACAGGACGTGTTTGCTTTCCAAACATTCTTATATCGATCATTTTCTCAATAAATCCTCCTTTTACACCTTCAAGCATTATCTCTCTGTTAAGCCCAATCAGTTTTCTATTTCGAGAGTCCTGCAGGTCTCCAACCGAACCAACAACTGCGAGAGTGACCAGATCGTAATTCAGCCCGAGTTCACGAGCAAGGATATAGGTGGTGGAAGAACCGCTCAACTCCTCACTTCCATCAAATCCTGCAAGATGAGGATTCAGATGGTATCTGCAGGAGCTTCCCTGAGGTAGGTGATGATCAGAAATAACTGCATCAATCCCCAGTGAGGCTATTTCATCTTGCATTCCACTGCCAAGGTCAGTGAAAAGCACAGTCTCTGGATTTCTGGAGGAAATTTCATTAAGAGTGGATTCATCGAGCTGTTTAACAAACATGACTTCTGTTTCAACTCCAGCTCTTTCAAGAGCTTTATAAGCGATACCAGCAGAACATAAGCCATCAGCATCTATATGGGAAACAATCAGAACCTCACCACTTTTTTTAAGCTTCACAGCACACTCTCTTGCAAGCTGGATGAGTTTTTCCATTGTTTCAATATGGCTCAGAATTAAATAAAAAATTTTTTATTGAATTCCATAAGAAACAATATCGTTTCAGGTGAAATATTTAATATTATCCAGCCTGAGGTGATACTGTGATAAGGGTCGGCATTCTGGGTGCAACAGGCTATACAGGTGGAGAATTGCTGAGAATCCTGAAAGCTCATCCTTCAGTAAAAATAGAGATTGTAACGTCAAGAAAAGAATATGGAAAGAGGGTGGATGAATTTCACATCCATTTGAAGGGAGCATATTCTCTTGAATTCTCTAAAATTAATGTTGAGGACTTCAGGAAGTGTGATGTGGTATTTTCCGCATTACCTCACGGGACTTCAATGGAATACATACCCGAGCTTCTGGATATGGGCATCAGGGTGGTTGATCTAAGTGCTGATTACAGGTTGTCAAAAGAGGAATATGAGAAAACGTATGGAATAGAGCATAGAGGATATAGAGAAGCTGTTTACGGTCTGCCAGAAATTTACAGAGATCTAAGTTTTGCAGATCTTATCGCAAATCCGGGATGCTATCCCACGGGAGCCATACTCTCTGTTGCACCTCTTGCGAAAGAGAGACTCATTGAAACTGTTGTTTTTGATTCAAAATCTGGAGTTACCGGGGCTGGAATGTCTCCCACAGATTTCACACACTATCCGAATATAGCAGATAATATTGTTCCTTACAAAGTTACTGATCATCGTCATCTTCCGGAAATAAGGCAGGAATTGACAAAACTTGGAGGAAAGATGAAAATAGCGTTTACACCACATTTAATTCCGGTGAACAGAGGAATTCTTACAACAGCACATGTATATTTAAAGGGGCCACTGGAGCAGGAGGAGATTAAGGAA
>JALUWC010000394.1 GCA_027019885.1 Geoglobus sp. | reverse complement strand
GAACAGCTGGATCCCGGATACCACGAATACTTCCGCGCCTATGACCTAGGTCAGGAACTTTCTCACCAGAGGGTTCATGACAGCGTAGTACATGCAGTAGTAAGCTCTGGTTACTGAATCATCGTAAATTCCAATCTCAAAAAGCATCTTTGCCGAATTGGGAGTGGGCTCTGCAATTAAAAAGTCCATTTTATCCAGCCTTGACTTCTCCCCCATAATCGAATCGTAGTTGGTTATTATAAAAACGTCCACCTTCTGAATCCTCTTTGTTTTCTCATCTCGCAACTGAGCCAAATAGAACGACCATTTCTACATTACCTACAACATTATCTCTCTATATTTCTCCTTCAAACTTTTAACGAAGAGTTGCGGAACTTTATTCTCTGTTATTTATTATTCAACTATTTATTATTCAACGAACTCCTTCCAGCTTACAACATCCAGTCCCAGCTTTTTCAATGAACCTTTATTCTTTAAAATCTGGCTGTCTTCGGTCAGAAGAAATCCCACGCTAAAGGCCTGAGATACTATTATGCGGTCTATGAAATTCAGATTCATCTCCTCTATTTCCTCGAATCTTGCATCGTCATCGGCCGTGTAGCCATGAAAGACGAAGTGTTCATCGCCTCTCAGCACTGAAAGGCTCTCCCTGAAAACTTCGTTAATTTTCCTGTCTTTCATCCTTATGATCTTGGCTTTTACCTCTACAATGCTTATTTCGCTAACATGGATTCTCCTGAAGCCTGAAAGATTCTCTCTGAACTTCTCTCTTGAGAAACCGTCAACATCTATGTCGAGGTAGAAGAATGGCATCAGATATGTTGTATCAACGAATACATCCATTACCTGCTCAACCTCTCAGATAACCTCTTTCTTATCTCACGCATCTCTTCAACCTTAATGGTGGCAAGGGGTCTCTGCTTCAGCAGGTCTAGAGCAGATGGTTTCTTCCTTATCACCAGCTTCCCTTCATCAACATCCACTTCTATCTCATCACCTGGGATAAGCCCCACAGACTCTCTGATCTTTTTTGGAATGTAGATTTCTCCTTTCTTTCCGACTTTACCTTTTATTCTGATCAAGACAATCCACCGGATTAAATTTGATTTCGGGTTTACTTAAACATTTCTACACCCAGCATCGATTCATCATCCTTGACAGATTTATCAGCTTCCTCAATCTCTCCCGAGAACTCATTCCTGCACAATTTCGACATCCAGATTCTTGAAATGATTGTCGAAAGTATACTATTTCTCTAATACTCATCTCCTCCATTTTCAGATAAGTCAGAGTATCATTTAAACTGACATTCTTCTCTCTGGCAATCATCAGGATCTTTAGGTAATTTTCATGTGATGCCGACAGAAATGTAAAGCAGCTTGGTAGCAGCTAAAGCCCCAGCCAAAACCGTATTTGTATCCCCCTGCACTAAAACAACATCCGGCTTTTCTTTCACCAAAATTTTTTCAGCTCCAATCATAATTTTACCAGTATGCTCCGCATGAGTTCCAGAGCCGACATCCAGATTGTACTCAGGCTGAGGCAAATCTAACTCCTCGAAGAACACCCTGTCCATCTCGTAAGAGTAATGCTGACCCGTGTGCATGATAAAATAATCTAATCCCTTTTTCTCGCATTCCCTAATCACAGGACTCATTTTGATTATTTCTGGACGTGTGCCAAGAACTATTGCTATCATCCCCCACTCCTGTACGTTTGATTTATCTGTGAAAGCATAAATGTCAGAACCCCCAAAATAAAGATTTGTTCGGTGACTAAAATTCAAGCATCTGTATTAACCCCAT
>JALUWC010000393.1 GCA_027019885.1 Geoglobus sp. | reverse complement strand
TGGTGTGTATTCTGATATAATCCTCCCAACATATTCGTAAAAGCTTCCATGCTCCTTGGCGGGAAATTCAAAACCTAACAAAGGCCAGAATAAAGTTTGAGGTTCTCTCCACATCTCATCCTCGATTAAATGTAAGAGGGATGCAAAGGATAAAAACAGGGATTTCCTGTATTTTAAGCCGATCAGGAGCAGTATGAGAATGAACAGCAGGGTGTGCCCGATAACTCTGCCATTCTCCAGTGGTAGCAGAATCATTCCTACTGGTTTATCAATTATATCTGGGAGCAATGAGCCCACAGCTATCAGCCTGTAATCCATCTTGATTTTCAGCTTAGATTCAGCAAGCCAGGCGATTCCAAGTGTAATTCCAATGTGTCCGAAGAGTAACATTAAAACGGATCAATCATGTTGTTATAAATACTTTAAACTTTCTGTGGGGTGTTTGGTTATGCAAAACGTCGTTGCAGTAATCCCAGCTTATAACGAGGAGATAGCTATTGGTAGCGTTGTTCTCAAGACTAAAAAATATGCAGATAAAGTTATTGTTGTGGATGATGGCTCGATAGATAAAACGGCTGAACTTGCCGAACTTGCTGGAGCCGAGGTTGTAAAGCTTGACAGAAATTATGGAAAGGCCTACGCTTTGATGAAAGGATTTGAAAGAGCCAGAGAATTGAACTGTTCTGCTACTGTGGTGCTTGATGGAGATGGTCAGCACGATCCTGATGAGATACCATTGGTTGTTGCTCCAGTATTAAATGGAGAAGCAGATCTGGTTATTGGATCAAGATTTCTGAACAGGAATCACAAAATACCGAAGTATCGAATTCTTGGACAGAAAACCCTTGATATTTTTACTAACTTAGGCTCTAATTATAAAACAACAGACTCTCAATCGGGATTTAGGGCGCTAAGCAAAAAAGCTTTGGAGAGTCTTGATTTTGAGTCCAGTGGATATAGCATAGAGTCAGATATGATCGCACACTTCTCATCGAAAGGTTTGATCATTAAAGAAGTCCCGATATCCGTCAGGTACAATGTCCCAAACAAACACAAGAAAAATCCACTTGCTCACGGGTTAAGCGTTCTCAACGATATTGTGGGTTTGATCGGATACAGAAGACCTTTGCTTTCATTTGGCTTAACAGGCTTCATTTTAACCGTAATCGGCTTAGCCTTTGGATTCTGGGCATTTTCAACGTATTACATTACAAACAAGTTACCATATGGGCCATCAATTGCGAGTGCCTTGTTTTTGATATTGGGATTGCTCATGATAGTATCTGGCTTGATCCTGAACTCTCTTATGCAGATAATGAAGGTCTACCGAAGATAGCCGATTGGTTGGGGTGTGAATGGAGAAACCGAAACCACATGCTATTGATTCGTAGCTGTTGTTTTGGCAATAGCGGGATTGATAGTGTGGAACTTTGGCTTCTGGATGTTTGTGGGGCTGATTCTGAGATTTTTCAGGGTAACTTTGATGCTTGTCTTTTTCCTTGCTTTAACAGCTTATGCGAGAAGCTGGAAGTATGCTCTGTATTTGCTTATTCCTACGGCTTTAAGTGCTTATGCAACATACTTGTGCATAACTTGGCAGAAGTTTGAGATTGTTGTTGGAGTATAAATTACCGAAAGAGAACTGGTGAAAAAACTGCTTGAAAATTCCAGTTTCAAAGATACAGGTAGCATAGCACAACACTTATGTATCCTGATAGCATACGAATGAATATGAAGGTTAAGACGATAAGGTTGAGGGAGGATAAAATTCATGAGATAGAAAGGATCGCTAAAGAGGAGGGTAAACAAATCTCAGAAGTTTTGCGGGAGGTTGTCGAAAAAGGACTTAGAGTGTACAGAATTGAGAGAGCAATTGAGAAGTATCAGAGGGGTTTGCTTTCTCAAGGAGTTGCTGCTGAAGAGGCGGGATTGACAATACAGGAATTCCATCAGGAGCTGAAGAGAAGAGGGTTTACACTCAGAATGGATCTGGATCTTATTGAAGCTGAGTTGAAAGACCTATAATGCCCGTAGTGGATTCATCTCCGCTCATATACTTGGGGAAAGTTGGAAAGCTATATCTGTTAAAGGAACTTTACGGTTCACTAAAAATACCAGGGGCCGTTTACCGTGAAGTTGTGGTGAGAGGTGAGGAAAAGGGATTTGAGGATGCTTTGAGAGTTAAAGCAGAAATAGGCAAATTTTTATTCGTGCATAATCCTAAAGCGGAAGCGGTGAATGGTGTTGAAGAGCGTTTAAAGAAACTCGGTTTTCGATTGAGCTTAGGAGAGATCGAATGCATAGCATTGTGTTTGGATACCAACGATAGAGTTTTTCTGTCAGATGATGACGATGCAAAGAGGTTTGCCAAGATGTATGGCCTCAACGGGAGGGGAACAATATACATACTTCTAAAGTCCTATAAGGAGGGATTTTTAAGCAAAAGAGAGTGCACTGAGACCTTTGAAAGTATTGTTGAGAAAAGTTTTTGGATTAACGCTGAGGTTGCCAACCTCTTCTACAAAACTCTTGATGAAATCTCAAAGATGTGAGTGGCTTTTAGAAAGGCTATCGAACGAGGCGAGCTTGTAATCGTCACATACAACCACATGAAGTACATGGAGGATTGCTTAAGCTCGGTTCTTGCGAACGATCCGTTAGATGTAATTGTAGTGGATAATTGTTCAGCTGATGGAACTGCTGAATCCGTCGAGGATCACTTTCCAGAGGTCAGGCTGATTAAAAGTCCGAGAAACCCCGTATCAGGGAGAGATTTCGATATAAGACTGATTGAGGGCTCAGAATGAAAAAGTTGTGAACTAACACAATGATTTGGATCGCTTTTCACCGCTTACCACCGATTGATTAATATCTGGATTTACAAGTTTAAAAATTGATGGGCGAGGTTATCGATATTCTCAAAGAGATAAAGGAAAAACTTGAGGAAATTGACGAAAAGATCGAGAATTTTATGGGAACGTTCGATTTGAGTGATGAAGAGCTTGAAATTATCGATAAGGATCTGGAAGCGTATGAAAAAGGGGAACTTGAACTGATAGACATCAAAACTGCGAAAAGGTTATTGAATGTTTGAAGTCAGACTGCACAGAAGAGTTCTGAAGTTTCTTGAAAGGTTAAATGAAAAGCACAGAAAACGACTTATTTCTGCAATTGAAAAACTCAGCGATCCTCTTTCGCACCCATACGAAAAACTAAAAGGAAGAAAGAACGTTTACAGAATTGCAGCCGGAAATTACCGGATTATCTATCATGTGGATAAGTGGAACGGAGTTGTTTCCGTTCTTCCGGTAGATAAGCGTGAAAGAGTTTACGAGAGAGTTTGATTAACCTCTGTGTAACAGCGGGGAGAATACTGTACAGCTTCCGTCGAATGCAGCCCCAGTCAGTTGGATCAGTTAAAAAATTTTTAAAGTGTGAAAAAGGATGATAGCAATAGTTCTTGGCACACGTCCTGAGATAATCAAAATGAGTCCTGTAATAAGGGAATGCGAGAAAAAGGGATTAGATTATTTTATTTTACATACAGGTCAGCATTACTCCTACGAGATGGACAGGGTGTTCTTCGAGGAATTGGATCTGCCTAAAGCTGAGTATAATCTGGATGTTGGTTCTGGAACTCATGCAGAACAAACTGGTAAAATCATGATCGGAGTTGAAAAGATTTTGATGAAAGAAAGACCTGATGTTGTTTTGGTGCAGGGTGACACAAACACTGTTCTGGCTGGAGCCTTAGCCACTACCAAACTGCATATCAAGGTTGGACATGTCGAAGCCGGACTGAGAAGTTACGATGAAAGGATGCCTGAACAGACCAAGACAGATTTAAATACTTCTCAAACGAAGGAATAGATGTGGTGGCAAATATGAAGGCGATTGAAGTCGTTTACGAGAATGGTGTTTTTAAGCCGGTAAAAAAGGTAGACCTGCCAGAAGGAGTAAGGCTGACAGTATTAATTGAAGATTTTGGCGAAATCGACGAAGTATCGAGGAGAGTTAAGAACATAACCGGCGAAGCGTCCAGGAAGAAAATTCTCGAAATACTGGGTGAAGCATGGGTGTAATTTACTTAGATTCCGGCATTCTGGTGGACCTTCTACTTGGAAGTAATACAAGAAGGCTGGCTATTAAATCAATTATAGCGGGAAAAAAGAGGGCTACGTCGGTAATATCTTTTGGTGAAGTTCTTTACGTCGCTACAGCCTTAAGTGCTGAGAGGATTTACGGGAACAGAGGTCGCAGTGCTGTAAGGAAATTCATAAAGAACAGGCATGTGGATTATCTAACACTTTATGAGAGTGTTAAAGACCTGTACTCTCTGCTGAATATCGAAATACTGCCCCATCCGAAAACAGAAATTATGGACGGTTTGATTGAGAAGTATAAACTTCCTCCCCGAGACCTGATACACGCAGCAACCGCAATCGAAAACAAGTGCAGTCAGTTTTTAACACTTGACAGCGACTTTAAGCAGATAAAAGAGGGAATAAAAGTTGCCATAATTGAAAATTGAAAAGAGTTAAATTGATTTCAGTTGCAGAGCAGATGGGCAGTGATTGAAATCCTGTGAAATAAAAGAGGGTGCTCAATGAAACACATGAGATTGCCATTAAAATACCGGCGACGAGCTTTTTAAGGGTTATACCGGGGGCAGGAAAACAGTATGGAGGTCATAACAGCATACTTAGCGTCAAAGATAGATAGGTACAGGATGACAGGTATGAGGGTATATTACGATCCGAAACACGACGTGATGTATATGGAGTTCTCAGATAGAAGTGTTGTGGATACGGTCGAAGTAAAGGAAGGAATCCTGATTGATTACGGTGAAAACGATGAGATTGTGGGAATTGAGAAAATTGACGCTTCTTGAAGGTTGAGAGATAAACCCCTGCAGGAAATAACGATAAAACTGGAGTCATGATCGTGAAGGAAAATTGATGAGGATGAGGTCGTTTTGCCTGGTATCTGGAAGGTGGAGAGATGGTAGCGATAATTCTTGGAACACGTCCAGAGATAATCAAAATGAGTCCTGTAATAAGGGAATGCGGGAAAAGAGGATTGGATTATTTTATCCTGCATACGGGGCAACATTACTCTTACGAGATGGACAGGGTATTCTTCGAGGAGTTAGAATTACCTCACCGGATATCTGTATGCTGGATGAATTCATGAGAGACTGAGCAAAATATTTTATATCATCCAAACAAAACTACAGAGCATGGGAATCGAGGAAAAAATTAAGTATTTACCCCCTGACTTACAAAAAGAAGTGGATAGGTTTATAGATTCGTTGATCAGAAGGAAAAAGAAAGAACCAAGTTTTTCGTGGGCTGGAGCTTTGAGGGAGTATAGAGACAGGTTTACATCGGTAGAATTGCAAAAGAAGGCATTGGAGTGGAGATGACGTACCTTATTGACACAAACGTATTTCTTGAAATTCTGCTTGAGCAGGAGAATTACGAAGCAGCGTTATCGTTCATCAGGGGTAACAAGGAACTGTACATGAGCGACTTCTCACTGCATTCTATAGGAGTAATCCTTCTCAGACTGGAGAAACCCGATGTTTTTCTCGATTTTCTCGAAGATATGGTTACTTCAGGTTATATCGGTATAAGAAGGCTGTTTCCAGAGGATCTGCCTGATTTGATTGACGCTGTCAGGAAATATAATCTCGACTTCGATGACGCTTATCAATACACAACGGCCAAGAAATACGCATTAAAGCTTGTAAGTTTTGATTCTGATTTCGATAGGGTAGACATTGAAAGAATTCGACCTTTTTAGTTTTCACTCGTGTTGATCAAAAATAAGAGCAAGCGTTGTTACTTGCTACAACAGGCATAAGGCGTGCATAGAGTTTATGGACCAAAAACTGTGTGCCGTATACATTAGAAAGCTGTAAAAATGAAAACTTCAATAATTCCCGGCACCCGCCCTGGGCTAACCAAAATGAGTCCTGTGATAAGAGAATGTGAAAAGAGGGGACTGGATTACCACATAGTGCACACGGGACAGCATTACTCTTACGAGATGGACAGTATACACCACACACAAGCAAAATGTATTTCAAGGTTAGTCCTGAGTGAATGATATGAAATAGGTAGAATGCATTTACGAAAAAGGTGTTTTGATACCGATAGAGTCACTGGACATCCCAGAGCGATCCAGAGTGGTTTTGAGCATAGAGGAGGTAAAAACAATCGATGACCTTAAATTGTACGGATACTTAAAGCTTCTGAGGGAGAGCGAAGATGCAGAAGAACTCTTCGAGTTATGAGGAAGGAGATATGGTAATCCTTGAGCTACCCTTTACAAACATGGTGGGTAAGAAACTCAGACCGGTGGTTGTTTTGAGTTCTTCTGAACTCAACCTCGTGTCAGCAGATTTGATCGTTGCTAAAATTAGCTCCTCCGAGCATTTACCGGATTTTGAAGTCGAAATAACTTCGAGCGATATTGAAGAGGGAAAACTCAAGAAAACAAGCTATATTCACTGTCATTCGATCTTCACTGTGGAGAAAATCTAATTCTCAAAAAAGCTGGAAAACTGAAGCCTGAGAAGCTAATTGATGTTAAAAACATCATTAAGAAAGTATTCAACATCTAACGCCAGTTTCACAGATGTTGTGTCAAGTTAGAGCTGAAAAGTCACGGGTCTGAAATATGCATCCGGGAGAGTGCCGGTTGCCGTTTAGCACCCCGCAATGTTTAGAGTGTCGGAGAAGATTTTTGAGTATGTTTTGCTCTCAAAAAATCACAGCGAGTTGCACCGAGTTATGATCGTGAAGGAAAATTGATGAGGTCATTTTGCATGGTGTCTGTAAGATGCGGAAAGCGAATTTGGAATGGGTTTGTACGACCTCAGTTTCAGATTTGGGGGAACCGTATACTGGAGGAAGTGAAATCTTCAGATGTGATAGTGTGAGAGGCAATATTTATCTTACCGTTGCTTGCAAGACCCCTTCCGCAAGGGATACGCAAGGGGAGGCGGGCAGATTCACTTTCACAGCACTCGTAAGATTTAAGTATCGTTCAGACAACGTATTTCGTCCTACTGCGGAGTCAGAGGCTCCGGAAGAGGTAGCTCCGAGTCTGCCGTGTTAAGGCAGATAGGAGTGGAAAGGGGTTGTATCCCCCTGGCGGCGGTAAGGCTCTCTGATCAAACCCGCCCGGAAGCCCTAATAAGCGAGGGGCGATTCACGAGAAGTGTGAATAAGTTTAATCAGAGACAGTAAGGTGTGGTAGAAATGGTAAGCGATTGCCTTCATGAAATACCAGAAAAGATCAAGGGAAGAGATAATAATTGGATAAAATAACTCTTAGAATCAAAAAAGCCGAGAAGCTCCTGAAAGATGCCGAAAATGAGCTTGAAATGGGTATGCACGAAAGGTGCTGCAGTACTGCATATTATGCGATGTTTCATGCGGCAAAAGCCATGATTCTGAGTATCGGAGACGATTCCAGAACCCAGAGAGGCACGATATACCTGATCTGGAAGAACAGAGAAAGACCTGGACTGAGTGAAGATGATTGCGTGAATTTAACCAAAGCATTTGATCTGAGAGAAGAGAGCGATTATGGAATTTTCCACGAAATTTCGGAGGAGGCTGCAAGAGTCATTTTAGATAACGCGAGAGATTTCGTTAAAAATGCAAAGGAATTCCTGAAGAATTTGTAAGGTTATGAATTGATTTTTATGTTGGATTTCCCAATCTCTTAAAGTTCTGAAAGAATGTGGTGGGATGATAGCCATAACTCTCGGTACAAGACCAGAAATAATCAAAATGAGTCCTATGGTTAGAGAATGCGAAAAGAGGGGACTGGATTACTTTATCCTGCATACAGGTCAGCATTACTCTTACAAAATGGACCGGGTGTTCTTCGAAGAATTAGAATTATCTCAACCTAAGTATAATCTGGATGTTGGTTCTGGAACTCATGCGGAACAGACTGGTAAAATCATGATCGGAGTTGAAAAAATTTTGATGAAAGAAAAACCTGATGTTGTTTTAGTGCAGGGCGACACGAATACAACCATGGCCGGAGCCTTAGCCGCTGCGAAACTGCATATCAAGGTTGGACACGTTGAAGCTGGATTGAGATCTTATGATAGAAGAATGCCAGAAGAGGTTAATCGGGTATTGACTGATCACATTTCTGACTATCTCTTTGCTCCGACTGAGAAGGCTAAACAAAATTTACTGAGAGAAGGTATAGCTGAAAACAAGATATTCGTTACCGGAAACACCATCGTTGATGCTGTTTATCAGAATTTGGAGATTGCTAAAAGAAAGGTGAACATGCTTAAGGATCTGGGATTAAAACCTAAGGAGTATTTTCTTGTGACTGCTCACAGACAGGAGAACGTCGATGTTAAGGAAAG
>JALUWC010000392.1 GCA_027019885.1 Geoglobus sp. | reverse complement strand
AGAGTAAAGCCAGTGTTGTTTATTAATAAAGTAGACCGTCTTATTAAGGAACTGCAGCTTACGCCTGAAGCTATGCAGGAAAGGTTTATCAAAATTATTAACCATGTAAATAAGTTAATAAGAGACATTTCACCAGACTATGGGCCGAAGTGGCAGGTAAATGTTGCTGAGGGTTCGGTTGCGTTTGGAAGCGCGTTCCATAACTGGGCATTGTCAATACCGTTTATGAAAGAGAATGGAATTACATTTAAGGATGTGATTGATGCATATAACAGTAATGACCAAGATGCAATAAAAGAATTGGCTAAGAAAGCTCCATTACACGAAGTAGTGTTGAATATGGTTATTAAGCATTTGCCAGACCCAATTAGCGCAG
Organism: Geoglobus sp.; assembly: GCA_027019885.1. Lineage (GTDB taxonomy): Archaea > Halobacteriota > Archaeoglobi > Archaeoglobales > Archaeoglobaceae > Geoglobus. The sequence goes on along the minus strand of JALUWC010000392.1, from coordinate 1,433 downwards.
CTCCTTACAGAATTCCAAAGATTTGGCACGGCGATCTTGAAAGTGAAGATGGAAAAGCATTATTATCATGTGACCCAAACGGACCTTTGTTTTTTGTAATAGTTAAAACTGTTGTAGATCCTCAGGCTGGAGAAATTTCAGCAGGCAGGCTGTTTTCAGGAACAATGAAAAAAGGTATGTCTGTTTATCTTAACAATGCAAAACAGAATGGAAAGATTCAACAGGTTTATATATACAATGGCGCTAAAAGGGAAATTGTTGATAATGTGCCAGCTGGAAATATAATTGGTATTGGTGGCCTTAAGTCAGGTCCTGGTGAAACTGTAACAGAAAAAGAAGCTGAACCTTTTGAAGCTATCACACATATTTTTGAGCCTGTAATTACAAAGGCAATTGAGGCAAAGAAACCAAGTGATTTACCAAAACTTATTGAAGTGTTAAGGATTGTTTCAAAGGAAGATCCAACAGTCAAGATCCAGATTAATGAAGAGACAGGCGAGCATCTTTTGTCAGGGATGGGAGAACTTCATCTTGAAGTTATTGATTAGAACAGAGAAAAATGTGGATGTTATTACAAGTCCGCCTGTTGTTGTTTATAGAGAAACTGTTACAACAAAAACACCTGAACCTTTTGAGGGGAAATCACCTAACAAACACAATAAGCTCTACTTTGTAGTTGAGCCTTTAGACCCTCAACTTGCTGAAGCGATTAAGAAAGGTGAAATTCCTCAGGGAAGGATTAAGAAAAAAGATTCACAGTTGTGGGAAACTTTCACTAAGTATGGAATGGATGCTAAAGAAGCAAGGCAAGTCAGAGATATTTATGAAGGAAATATTTTCATGGATATGACAAGAGGAGAAGTGCATATTGGAGAAATTATGGAAATGGTGCTTGACATGTTTGAGGATGTAATGGGGGCAGGACCTCTTGCAAGAGAACCTTGTATTAACTTAAAAGTGTCACTTGTTGACACAAAACTCCATGAAGATGCAATCCATAGGGGACCTTCACAAATGTATCCTGCTGTAAGAGATGGTATAAGGGGAGCAATAAGAAATGCAAAGCCTTTGTTGTATGAACCTATGCAGGTTTTGCAGTTTGAAGCTCCAGAAGAGTATATGGGCGAAATATCTAAGTTAGTGTCAAACAAGCGTGGTCAATTGTTGGATATGCAGACCGAAGGCGGAACTGTGCTGGTAAAAGCTAAGCTACCAGTGGCTGAGATGTTTGGATTAAGCTCTGAATTAAGAAGTGCGACTGGAGGCAGAGGTTCATCAAGCGTTGTTGACCAAGCATTTGAAAGGTTGCCTGATGAACTGCAGGATAAGATTATCAAGCAGATCAGAGATAGAAAAGGTCTTACAGATGCCCAGTAACTTTTCATATGAATTATAAGAATTTTGTTTAATTTTTTGTTTTTCAAATTTATTTT
>JALUWC010000391.1 GCA_027019885.1 Geoglobus sp. | reverse complement strand
GAGGACATCTACATTGTTGCAAATGAAAAACACAGGTTTCGGGTAATCGATCAGCTGAAGGAAATCGGGGTGGAGAACGCAAACCTCATTTTCGAACCTGCATCCAGGAATACTCTGCCTGCAGTAGTATACGCTCTGATTGGTGTTGAAGACGATGCGAAGGTTGCGGTAATGCCTGCGGATCACATGATAGATGCTAACGACAACTTTATCAAAGCATTTGCTGATGCAGAAAAACTCGCAGACGACTACATTGTGACATTTGGTGTAAGGCCAACTCACCCGCATACTGGATACGGATACATAAAACCTGGAAAAGCAGTGTCTTCAGGATACCTTGTTGAAAAATTCATAGAGAAGCCAGATTTGAAGACTGCTGAATGGCTGATAAAAGAGGGGTGCTTTTGGAATAGTGGAATCTTTGTCTTCTCCAAAAACAGGTTTTTGAGAGAGTGCGAAAAGCATGCTCCGGAAGTGCTGGATCTGTTAAACGAAACTGACTACAATTCCCTGCCGAAAATCTCAATTGACAAAGGAGTTATGGAGAAGACAGACAAAGCAGCAGTTATCCCTTTGAATACATCATGGAGCGATGTGGGGAGCTTTGATGCAATTTACGAGTTGCATGAGAAGGATGGGAAGGGCAATGCACTTAAGGGCGAGGTTATATCAATCGATTCGGAGAATAATCTTGCCATCTCTGAAAGGCTGCTTGCTCTGGTAGGGGTAAAGGACTTGGCCGTGATAGATACGGGGGATGTGGTTCTTGTTTCATCAAAAAGAGATTCTCAAAAAATTAAAGATGTTGTTAAAATTCTAAAGCAGAAGAGGGATAGCAGAGTGGAGGTGCACAGAACAGCCTACCGACCGTGGGGGTCATACACAATTCTTGAAGAAGGCACCTTCTACAAGATAAAAAGGCTTACAGTTCTGCCTAAGAGAAGGCTCAGTCTGCAGAGACACTATCATCGAAGCGAGCACTGGATTGTGGTCAAAGGTACAGCAAGAGTTGTGGTTGATGGGGAAGAGAGACTCCTCAGAAATGGTGAAAGTACTTTTATAAGAGCAGGTGAATTGCATAGACTCGAAAATCCCGGTATGATCCCACTTGAGATAATTGAGGTTCAAATCGGTGAGTATATCGATGAAGGTGACATTGAAAGGATTGAAAATGATTTCGGGAGATGAAATTTTGCTGGTTTCAGGAGTTTGGTGATTGTTTTAGTGTCTAAACTTCATGAAAGCTCGCGTGTTGTGCCAGTGAATGAAATCATTTAAGCTGTCAGAATCGTCTTTGAAATGCCCAGAGCTTTTACAATTGGAAATTACAGCACGTTAATTAAGATAATTCGCTCTTATACCTGTTTTTTAACTCTTTAGAGAAATTCGCTATAACTGTAACGCTTTAAAAATCCAAATAACATTGAGATGATCGTTCCGGCAAATACTATTCCAGTTCCTCTTGCTATTCTTTGAAGGGCTTGACTTGTCTCGTCCACGAATTATAACAACTTTGTGGGTTTTTTAATTTTTCAATCGTAACTCCAGCTTTAAAATCAAGATAGAGAAATCAAACCAACACCCTCAGCAGAATAAAACCTCGCAGCAACAACCCAGAACACAGATCCAGTTCCAGCCCCGATGATACTTGAAAGCATGAGAAAGATAGAATTCTCGCAAAGAGGATCTTTAAGCTTCTGAGCAAACCTCAGCATTACTGCAGAATTTGATGGGTGTTTAATAAAAGTGTCGTATCTTATCCAAACATGGCTGAAATGGAACTCTCATCTTTTCGGTATCCCAACTCTTTAGCT
>JALUWC010000390.1 GCA_027019885.1 Geoglobus sp. | reverse complement strand
GAAATTATATGTTCACCACTCATGAACATTTTGAAGATTGTTCTATAAATTATTTATAGCAGAAATAGCATTCTATTGGCCTGAGGAGGCGCCTCCTCTGAAAGAAAAAAGAGGAGGATGAGGAGTACCTGGCTTAGGCTGGATTGGTGGAATGCGGCTTGAGTTCTCAGACAGAAACAATCACGGAGGCTCCATCCACGACAACATCAGAAGGATTTCTGAGACAAAGACCACTATCGCTGGTTACAGGTAATTTCTTATGTTAATTTTAGTGTTAGCATTGGAGGTAACAGAATTATGAGACAGATTTATCCTATTTTAACAGCTCTTATACTGATAGTAGCTTTCCAATGGCTATTTAACACTTCACTGCCATATAAAATCTTGGCAAAACCTCAACATGGAAACCTTACTCTTACGGTAGTGCCGGAGAAAACCCGCATTAACGAGGGAGAAGCCTTTGATATAGAATTCATGCTGAAGAATGATGGAAAAAATACCATCAATATCTGGAAGCCGGAGTGGCTCATTGACTACGATATAGCCTTCTACTATCCGAATGGTACACCAGTTCCAAAACATCGTTGTCCTGTTATTCAGAGGTTTCAGATGACTAATAAAAACTTAATGGAGCTAAAACCTGGAGAATCAATCAAATTTGTTTTGAAAGCAGATGCCTGGAGAGGCTGCTGGATTCTGAGAAAAGGAGAGTACCTGCTGAAGGCAATTTATTTCACAGGAGAACCTGAAAATGAAAAGATAACCAAGCCCTACTGGGTGGGCAGGATAGAATCAGGAGGAGTGAGGGTGGTTGTAGAGTAATGGTTAAGAAGTGCTTGCAAAGGGTATTAACTATGAACGATAATGGATGTCTAAATTCGCTGAGAGTTATGGGGATTATCCTGATCTTCACGCCTTTAATAGTGGCCCTGCCCGCCATCCTGTATGCGGTAACAACCGGGAAAAGCGTAAGCCTTGGAGCTGGAAGCGCGGGATATGCAGCCGGGTTGATGATTGCAGCCGGGTTGGTAACCCTGATATACGTTTCAATAAAGGAGTTCAAGGGGGAGAGATGATGGAGATACTGTTCGCCCTTATCGCATTAGCATGAATTATCCTCTGGATTAGAAGTGCTGCTCAGATAAAAGACAATAGGGCAAGAGCCATATATATTATCTTTATTTAGGTACAATTTTATCCATTGTCCCCCAGTTTACAGATATAAGCAAAAGTCTCAGCATCTCGGGGGTTCTGATATTCTCCTACGGAATCCTTGTGCTTCTTACTGAAAAATTCAGAGAGGGTGTGGAAGAGGGATAAAAAATATGGTCTCTCCAACCAGCACATAAACTGAGCACGAACTTCGCTTATATTACTATGTTAACGATGCAATATCTCTCTCCACCAAAAGTACATTTGCATTTACTTCATACTAAAATAAACCTGAAAGCTTTATTTTAGGATACGGGAAAAATCCCTCCTCCAGTGATATACATGTATCCGCATCTCATTGTTCAAAATACGAAATGGAATATGTTGGAAGATGTACAAAAATATTCGATTCCCGGACGAACCTGTCCAAATAAGGGGAAACCTGTATATGAGTGGCGGCTGATTTTCCCTCAAACATGTGCGGCTGAGGTTAGCCGAGCTGCTGTCTCCGGGCATCTTCCAGCGGAACAAGTATCCCGCCGAGCTAAAGCTTTTCGCAATAGTCAACTACATATTTCTCAGCAGCTACCGCAGAACTGCGAAGGTTTTATCCTTTTTTAAAAAACGACCAAGAGTTCGGTGCACTACTGGGTAACCAGGTTC
>JALUWC010000389.1 GCA_027019885.1 Geoglobus sp. | reverse complement strand
AGAGATACTGAGTGGCTTAAATTTTCTTATACAAGCTGATTTTTTAACCTCACCTGGAAGAGGTGAACTAGCTAGAGAATGTTTGTGGAATAAATGGCTGGCCAATGAGATTTATAAACTAATCGTTGAAAAATGCATACCTTCTTTTCTAAACCATGAGAAGTGGAAAATGAACTTTACAGTAATTTTATATTCTCTAGAAGGTGGCCATGAGCTATTCGAAGAACATATAAAACAACCTTTGAATAAGTATCTTGAAAGTAATCCCGTCCTAATTGATGAGAATGATACACCATCAAAAGCGGAAGAGCTTATCTCGGTATCTGATGAAATGAGAGAACTTTTAAGCAACGAAGATCTAAAATTATTATATCCAGATAAAAAAATAATCCATAATGAATGCAAACCTCACCCCAACATAAAAATAGAAGAAGTCCCCAAGGACATTTATGGCTTTGTCACATCTTCAGAAAGTGAGGAATTCATAAAGCGAAAAGCAAAGAATAAAGATATTGAGTGGTTTAAAAAACTTTATTCATCCTTTTTAAAGAAATATTCACATACTTATTTTTATAACAAATATTACCGATATAATGTAGAACACGACGATTTTTGGAACAGGATGCGAAATTTATATAGACCGATTATATTAACAAAAGACTATGAAGTAGCAAAAATAAATGAATGTTATATCAATTCTAAGAATATTCGAGTCCCTGAGCAATTAAAAGACAAATTCAAGATAGTGCATCCACATATAGGAAAGGACGAAGATTTTAATAAATTCAGGAAGAAATTAAATGAAGAAAGATATTATTATGCCCCACCTGCCTCAAAAGTCCTGAGGGAATTAACCGAGGAGGATATTAAGAAAGCACTAAAACAGCAAGAAGCTCTTGAACTAGATGAAGAAAAATGGAGAAATTTACGAGAAGAAGATAAAATTGAAAAAATAAAAGAGATTAAAAAACTGTGGAATGATTATTCGATAGAAATCGAAGACTATAACTTTAACACTAAAAAGTAAGAGTGGAAAATGGTTAAAACCAGGTTCTCTTATTTTCCCGAAAGAATACAATCCAGAACATAATATTGAGATTTTAGTAAGCAAAGGTTTAGTTGATATTTCCACAGAATTTGTTAGTCCAGAGTTTATTATAAACTGTACCGAGAATGAGATTAGGAGATGGCGAAAATTCTTTGAGGAGTTGGGAGTAGACAAAGTTTTGGAAACTGAAAAGAAAGGTGGTAATAAGGAAAAAATTGTACAAAGAATTGGCGTTTTAGCCGCTTTAAAATGCGAGAAAGAAGACGGAAGAACTGCCCGAGAATTGGGTGAATCCGAAAAACGGGGATACGATATCGTATCGAAATCAGAAAACGAAGAAAGATATATTGAAGTAAAAAGTACAAGCGACAGTTCTTATGACATCTTTCTCACTGTAAATGAGTTTAAAGTCCTTCGAGATAAGAAGGAAAAATATTTTATTTATGTAGTTCTCGACGCTCTTAGAAAACCAACCGTGCATATCACCCAAGGCGACAAACTTCTTGAAATTGAAGATACCAAAGTGATTATACCCTTTAGCAAATGGAGGGACCTAACAGATGAAGAATTTCAACCATGACTATTTATTTCCTGCGGTCGAACTTTTCGCTCCCTACGGTCGCTCATCCCTTTCGGGAGCGTATAACAAGCAGGTATCTGGCTTCGTTTCACTTTGCCCAAATCCTCTAACGAGGACTTCAGATACCCGCCAGACGTTAGGCGAAATTTTTTACAATTATAGTCAAATTTATTATTAGTAAAAGGAGGCGTTAACAATGGAAATGAAAGTGAAGGATCTAACAGTTGGAGAATTGAAATCTTTGATATCGGATACAATCAAAGAGAGTCTTGAAGATGTAGTCGAAGATATGTTAGCACTTTCAAGTGATGAATATCTACGCTCAATCAAAGAGGCGAGAACCGATTATAAAGAGGGCAGAACAAAATACCTTGAGGAAATATCTGATGTATAAGGTAATATTTACCCAAAGAGCATTGAAAGACTGGAAAAACCTTGATAAAGAGATCCAGGATAGAATCGCTACGAAACTAAAGGAATATGCTAAAGAACCTTTAAAATTTGCCAGAAAATTGATACACCTCAAGAATAGTTACGGAAACAATTTAATCGGGATAATGGTCTATGTTAAATCTACAACCGGAATAAGTGTAGAGCATGCAAAATCCATCTGTTACCCCTTTGACTATTTTTTCGCCATCTCTTATGAGTCAAGACACATCCCGAGTGTATGGGATGAGCTTATAGCAGTAATCGAGGAATTTTTACGAATATGAATAGAGAAAACATTTATATGGGTTTTACCTGACAGTGTTCAAACAAAAAATAGCTAAACCAATTTCAATCAAAACAGACTATCCCTTTCACGACGAAAGTTTTCATTCTCCTCCAGCCCCACAAAGAGCTAAATTGAATTTTCGAGCAGAATAAACAATACGGTTTAAGATGAAGCTCCGGAAGGCGGCGGGGCTGGATGGGCGGGATAAATTTCGATTTCTTCAACAGAGCCCTGACACTCCTGCCAATTTTGGAAAACTGCCAGAAAACAGGTCGAAGAATTCACGAATTTATCGGCCTTTTACACCACAAATCAGCCCTTCCGGTAAAACTTCAGCAGAAAACCGTTGGGAGTCACGTTCTCCACAATGTCCCACTCGTCGGCAAAATACTTTTCGTAGATGTAGGTGATGTGCCTCGCCAGAAACTCGCTCACCTCTCTGTGGCGCATGGTGTGGTAGCAGAGCCACTGTATCCAGTTCTCGCCCCTTGTGATCTCGACGTAGTCGACTCTGTTCAACGCCTTCCAGCCCCTTTCAACCGTTCTCAGAAACTCCTCCAGGGTTGCTTCCTTAAGAGGCTTCTTGAGGTACCACTCCACTGCGGTCTCCATCATGCTCTCCTCAACGGCCTTCTTTCTGTCACCCAGAATTAGGTACATGTACTGGTTTTTACCGCAGGCCGTAAAATCCAGGCTTCTTATCAGATCCATCAGCAGCCTGTCGCTCTCGCTCAGCCTGTTCAGACCGCTGTCCATCTGCTTCAAAGCCTCCTCAATCACCTCGTTCATCCCGCCGTATTTCGAGCGGTACTTTTCAATAATCCTGAAGGCCTCTTCACTGAGGGTTGTCTGTAATCGCTTTTTTGGCATGCTGTTGAATTGACAATTTAACTTCAAAAGGTTTTCGGAGGTATTGAGGGGAGTTTTCCCTCATGAAAGGGCTTTGAGCTGCATTTCGCCCCGAAAATCTCAGCAAGAGCCTTTTCGAACAGCATGAGCAAGGCATGCTCAAAATGCTGGCTCAAAGGATTTGTATTTGCTCATAAATAATTGTTATAGAAGTTGATGCGGAGGTGGTATCATCTCTTTTGTGATAAAGGAAGGTGAGCTGGCAGGGTGGCCAACTTACAGCTATGCAATCAGAAATCTGCCTGAGGAGATGGCTAAGGCCGATACTGTGAAGGAGGCGGTTGAAGCTGCAGCTGAGCTTAAAGGGAATAAGGACTACGCTATATTCGCGGATACAGGAGAAAGGATGACCTACGAGGAGCTGAACAGAGATGCCAGCAGAATTGGGAACGCGTTAGTGGATTTGGGTGTTAAAAAGGGGGACAGGGTTGCTCTTTATCTCAGAAACTCCCTTGATTACCTGCGGTGCATTTACGCATGTGCAAAAATTGGAGCCGTTGAGGTGCCGGTGAACTGGTTTTATCGCGAGTTTGACGCAAGGCATGTCATTGGCAACAGCGAGTCCTCAACGATTATTGTCGAGGAGGACTTGCTTCCCATAGTGGAGAGCATAAAGGATAAGCTTCCGCATTTGGAAAGAATCATCGTCAGGAGTGACTCATCGAAAGACACAACCCTTGATCAGCTCGATGGCTCCACGAAGAATCCGGATGTTAGCGTTTCGAAAGACGACCCCGTTGCCATCATCTACACCTCTGGCACAACTGGCCTGCCAAAGGGTGCCGTCCTATCAAACTACTCCTACACTCTCTCTGCGAAAGCCATCACCCTCTGGATGATTGGTGAAAACGATAATGACTACACAGGCCTGCCTCTCTTCCACATCAACGCCCAGATCTACTCAAGCCTTGGCATGATGTTTGCGGGCGGAAGGATAACCCTGAGGAGCATATTCTCTGCATCGAAGTTCTGGGAGGACGTTTCAACCTACGAAGCGACTGCTTTCAATCTGCTGGGCTCAATGGCTAACATTCTCTACGCTTTACCTCCAAGCGAATTCGAGAAGGACAGTCCGGCTAAATACGTGATAATAGGCGGGATGCCTAAGGAAATATGGCTGAAGTTTGAGGAGCGTTTTGGAGTTGAGGTGCTTGAGGGATACAGCCAGACTGAAGAACCATTGCCGTGCCTGAATCCGCCTCATCCCTACAAGAAGATTGGAAGCTTTGGAGTTCCGGTGTTCCCCGATCTTGGGCATGAAGTGAAGGTCGTTGATGAAGCTGGAAATGAGGTGGAGAGGGGCAGGGTTGGAGAGCTGATAAGAAAAAGCCCTGCCCAGATGCTGAGGTACTGGAAGGATGAAGAGAGGACTGCGGAGACAATTAAGGACGGCTGGCTCTACAGCGGAGATTTTGTTACGATGGATGAGGACGGCTACCTGTACTTCGTTGACCGCAAGAAGTTCATTGTCAGGAGGAGCGGGGAGAACATAGCGAGCTGGGAGATCGAGGATGTCATCAAGAGCCATCCGAAGGTTCAGGATGTGGCAGTCGTGCCGGTTCCTGATAAGCTGAGGGGCGAGGAGATAAAGGCCTTCATCAGGCCCAAAGAGGGTGTTGAGATCAAGGCTGAGGAGATAATAGAGTACATGGCCGGGAAGGTTGCCTACTTCAAGATTCCGCGCTACATAGAATTCGTCGAGAGCTTCCCGTACACGCCCACAGGCAGAATAAAGAAGTGGCAGCTCAAGGAGGAGGAAAGAGAAAAAGAAGACCACGGGTGGGACAGGGATAAAGAGCTGCCAGACTGGAGGGAGCGTTTCAGAGCAAGATGATTGAATGCTCTGGATGCTTTCTCCGTCACATTTTTAACCAGCATTTCCTCATTTTAAAGGAATGCTTCTCACTGTACTGAAAGAGATGGCCCGGGAGATCGCAAAAACCGGCACGGCAGACAAGAGAATGGTAGCGAGGATTAAAAAGAGGATCGCAAAGAAATACTCCCTCTCCAATCTTCCCTCGGATGCGGACATTCTCAGGGCGAGCAGGGATGAACCCCACTACCACAGGCTCAGGGAAGTCCTGAGGCTCAAACCTGTCAGAACCATGAGCGGTGTTGCGGTTGTCAGCGTTATGACCTCTCCATCAAAATGCCCTCACGGCAAATGTGTTCCATGCCCCGGAGGTGTGGAGTTCAGCACTCCTCAGAGCTATATTGGCTTTGAGCCTGCAGCTCAGAGGGGGAGGCAGCATGGCTATGATGCTTTCAAGCAGGTTTCTGCCAGGCTCAGAGAGCTGAAGGAGATAGGCCATGACGTCGATAAAATTGAGGTCATCGTGATGGGAGGCACCTTTCCTGCAAGAGAGGATTGGTACAAGAATCGCTTCATTCTCGGGATATACTCAGCACTAAACAGCTTTGAGAGTGAGGTGAAGCATTACACTGTCCTTGAGACGGCGAAGAAGGATAACGAGAGAGCAAAAGCGAGATGTGTTGGCATGACGTTCGAAACAAGGCCTGATTATGCCAAGGAAGAGCACATAGTTGAGATGCTCAGGTTTGGGGGCACAAAGGTGGAGCTCGGAGTGCAGAGCGTGTACGATGATGTGCTGCAGCAAATCCATAGGGGGCATGACGTGAGGGGTGTTGTGCTTGCCACCAGGCGTTTGAGGGATTCAGCATTCAAGGTTGGATACCACATAATGCCGGGCCTGCCCGGATCAGATTTCAGGAGAGACCTGAGGATGTTCAGGGAGCTGTTCGAAAATCCCGATTTCAGGCCCGACTATCTGAAGATCTATCCGACCCTCGTCGTTAAGGGAACAGAGCTTTACGAAATGTACAAGCATGGAGAGTATCAGCCCTACACAACCGAAGAGGTTGTTGAGCTGATTGCCAGAGCCAAAAAATACATACCCGAATACGTCAGAATTCAGCGCATACAGAGGGACATTCCTGTTGAGAAGGCGATAGGTCTCGACAAGGGCAATGTGAGGCAGATGGTGCACGAGAGACTGAAGGAGCTTGGTTATTCATGCAGGTGCATAAGGTGCAGGGAGGCAGGCCATAGACTCAAGGCATACGGGGAGGAGGATTTTGAGGAAGTTGTGAGGGTTTACAGGGCAAATGACGGTAAAGAGCACTTCATATCGTTCGAAGATCCATCCAGAGAGGTGTTGGTTGGATTCCTGAGGCTGAGGCTCTCAAACAAACCATTCATTCCGGAGCTTGAAGATGCTGCCCTGATCAGGGAACTGCACGTGTACGGGAAGGCTGTTGGGATCGGGAAAAAAGATGAGAATGCATTTCAGCACAGAGGATTTGGGGAGAGGCTGCTGAACATCGCTGAAAGCGTCGCAAAGGAGTCCTACGACAGAATCGCTGTTATAAGCGGGGTCGGGGTGAGGGAGTACTACAGAAAGCATGGCTATGAAAAGGAATTCGAGTACATGGTTAAGAGAATTCAGGAGGGATAGGATGAAAAAAAGTCTGGAAGAGCTCGTAGAAGAGATTTACCATGGTTCGAAAGAGGCAGAGAAAGTTATAATGAAATATGCCTACAGAACGCCAGTTGAGTACAGTGAAGCTCTTAGCGAGATAGTCAGAGCTGAAATACACCTGAAACTCGAAAATTTGCAGAAGACGGGGAGCTTCAAAATCAGAGGTGCTCTTTACAAGATGAGCAGGGTGAAGGATCATGCCAAGGGTGTTGTTACCGCCTCGGCAGGAAATCACGCTCAGGGTGTTGCCTACGCATCATCTGTCTTCAAACTTCCATGCATCGTCGTAATGCCTGAATCAGCATCAATAACAAAGGTTGAGTCAACCAGAAACTATGGCGCAGAGGTGATCCTGCATGGGAGGATATACGATGATGCAGAGAGAAGGGCGGTAGAGATCTCCGAGGAGATGGGTTATACATTGATCCATCCCTTTGACGATCCGGACATAATCTCCGGACAGGGGACAATAGTTCTGGAAATGGTAAAGCAGATCGAGGATCTGGATACAATTATTGTGCCTGTTGGGGGAGGTGGGCTGATTTCCGGCATAGCCGTGGTTGCAAAGAGGTTGAATCCGGATGTCGAGATCATCGGTGTTGAGCCTGAAAACGCCCCGAAATTTGTGGAATCTTTGAGGGCAGGAAGAATCCAGAATGTCGAGACGAAACCAACCGTAGCTGACGGGCTTGTGACAAAAAAGCCGGGAAAGGTGACCTTCAAAATTGTGAAAGAGCTTGTGGATTCAATTGTCACTGTGAGCGAGGATGAAATCGCAAGAGCCATTCATTTTCTGCTTGAAAAGCAGAAGGTTCTTGCCGAAGGTGCAGGAGCTGCTGGCGTTGCTGCCCTTCTGGGAGGAAAGATGGATGTTAAAGGCAAGAAGGTTGCTGCTGTTGTTTCTGGAGGAAATATTGATCTCACTGCAATATACAGGCTCATAATTCGGGCTCTTGCAAATGCAGGAAGGCTTGCGGTGATTCAGGGCTATGTTCCCGACACTCCCGGAAATTTAAGCGATGTTACAGGAATAATAGCAGAGTACAGGGGGAACATAATAGATGTTTCCCATCATCGAGAGGATTTGAGGGCTCCTGCATGGCACACCGCACTGCAGATAGTATTTGAGGTTGAATCTGAGGAGGTTGTGATGAGAATTCTTGAAGAGCTGAAAGAGAAGGGCTATTGCTTTGAGAGAATTTGAATTACATCATGTGTAAAGAAATGCTGGAATAGTTTTTTAAACCTGATGGGGCAGGATAAATCATGCAGAAGGAGGGACTGGTTGCGGTAATCGCCATTGCCATGTTTCTGTTTGCGGTTTATAACGCCGTCACCCTTCCACCATCCCCAACAAAGCAGCTTAAAAACAACTACAGAATCATATTCTTCCATTTACCCTCAGCCATCACATCATTCGTTGCATTCACGGTCACACTCATATCATCCATTCTCTACCTTATAAAAGGTGACCACAGATACGATCTGATTTCCAAGAACTCTGCAAAGGGAGGATTTTTTCTCATAACCGGTGCTCTGATAAGCGGTAGCATCTGGGCAAATGTTGCATGGGGAAGTTACTGGAACTGGGATCCGAGAGAGACAACAGTACTCATGCTCTGGTTTGTTTATGCTGCCTATTTTGCACTCAGAGAGAGCATTGAAACCCCCGCAGATAAAGCAAG
>JALUWC010000388.1 GCA_027019885.1 Geoglobus sp. | reverse complement strand
GTTCAGCTACTCTTACAAGATCTCATCCATACCGCCCGGAGAATTCGTCGTATCGGTAGGCGGAATAACAAAGGTTGTCGCTCTGGCGGAATCCAGCGCTTCATCGACTCCGTCAAGCTCGTCGGGTGGTGCATCGAGTGTGTATTCAGTAGTTTCAACTTCCACGCCCACTTCAACTCCTCAAGCGACTCCGACTGCAACGTTAACACCAGCTCCAACAACCATCCTTACACATTCTCCAGCTATAATTGCCAATGTAACCCAGCAAGAAAACAATAGGTTAGAACAAAAACTTCTCAGTTCGAACACCGGGTTTCGAGTTTATTACCGCAATAATAAGTTTGGTTCTGTTCGTTTTCACATACAAAAGACTAAAATATCAGCTTCAAGAGATATCTTAGGGGATTCGAATGCTGTGCGTCCACGAATCCAATAGAAAGGACTGGGCAAAGATACAGAACGGTGTTATAAAGCTTCACCCCTACTGTAATAAATGCGGTACTTTGAAGAATGTTTCCTCGGATAGGGGTAAGAAGATCAGCTACTTTGTCATGGTATTATCAAGACTTAGGAAAATTTTGAAGAAAAGAGGGTACAAGGTATCTGAGACCCAGATAAGGTTGATCGTAAGGGAACTGTCTGAAATCGAGGGATTCGATGATGTTTGGTGTATAACTTTCTCGAAGCAAAAAGAGATTTTTATTCGGACTATACAAAAATATGTTAGAGTGTCCAAAGAATTTTTGGAGTCTGTAATATAACATGTAACCAAAAAATATAATAGACTAAACAAGTTATAAATATAAAGAAAAGAAATACTTAAATTTGGAACTCTCTCCGACCAGCAGAGACCGAGCGTTATGCGATGAGGAGGGCTGGTCGGAGTTATTTGTTACTATGCATTATGAACTCTGGACAAATCGCCACGTGGAATGTGGGTACTAAAGGTTAACAAAAGTCATCCTCATCAAGAGGACAGAAAGAGAACACCTTTTTTCACTGGCTCGAAATCGTAGCAATGCAATCGCTTTATACTGCAAGTCTCTTTCCCCAGTTTTATTGCATCCTCTATTATTACCCTCAGTTTCTTCAAATTAAGTTTCAATCCTTCGAATGGCCTCTTTACGAGCTTTCTAACCTCCTTTTCACCTTCTCAACGTTCTTAGAGTTAAAGACGGTTAGAGAGTAGCTAATCATCTATTAAAATAGATAGTTTTTTCTTCTCATTTTTGTATTTACATTGAGAATAGAGAAAACGAAGTTTATGAACCGCACTGCTTTAAATTTTGACATAAAATTGTAGACTGATCTTAATTTTACCTCTCCTTCTACCTTCAAAAACTTCTCTGCTCATAACGCTTATTAACCTCGCTAACGGCATAAGGAATCTCTAATTCAAAGAACATGGCCAGTCACCTAAAAAGAGAGAAATTAATATTATAATATTTATTAATTTTACTGTTTATTACTGTTTATTTTTGCTTTATTTTTTATTTAAGGTAATGTTGTGGCGTTCCGTTAAAATAAAAAGTGAATTAACTGGTTATTTTGGATTTGGAGTTGTCTAAATGGTGATTTGATTGTGTGTAGATGGACCGCCATATTAACTTATTGTGATAAAATCCACAGGTTTGTCCTGTTACGTTGTGATACGCGCTATTGCAAATGGTTTTTAAAAAGTGGGAAAAGTAGTTCGAGTTTGAGAAACAAAAATGGAGGTTTGTGCCAAATGAGTGAAGACTCGGTTGAGGTATCGGTTATTATTCCCTCACTCAATGAGGAGAGAACGATTGGTGTATGCATAGAGAAAGTGAAAAAGG
>JALUWC010000387.1 GCA_027019885.1 Geoglobus sp. | reverse complement strand
TTGAGGAATATTGAATTTTCCTCCGGCCTTCCAATACTCACTCTAAAATGCTCTCCCTCAAGCCCTTCAAGCCCGGTCACATCTCTCACCAGAATACCCCTTTCTTTTAACCTCTCGACCAGATCCTTCTGACTGTGCTTTACAAGAAGGAAGTTGGCTCTGCTGGGGTAAACGTAAAATCTCTTTTCAAGCTTATTTCTGATTCTTTCTCTCTCTCTTGCAATTATTCTGGCTATTTTTTTATAGTACTCCACGCTTTTCAGTGCTTCAATGGCGGATACGTACCCGAGATGTGACACCGAGAAGGGATTCCTTATCTTCTCAATACTCCCTGCAATTTCCTCACAGGCAAGGGCATACCCAACTCTCATTCCGGCCAGTCCGAAGAATTTTGAAAAACTTCTCAGCACCACGAGATTGTCGTAATGGTCAAGCAGACCCTGACAGGATTCACCGTAAAATTCCGCATAGGCTTCATCAACCACAACGTATTCAAAGTTCTCAAGAAACTCCTGAATGGTTTTTGTCTCGATAACATTTCCTGTTGGGTTATTTGGACTGCAGAGGAAAGCGAGTTTGCCTTTTGAATAGCAGCCATCCACTCTGTATCCTTCGAAAACCCGGGTTTCAACATGAGCATCCCTCAGCATGGAAAACATCAGATACATGGTGTATGATGGCATTGGGATATAAACTCTATCAAAGGGCTCTATGATAAGGTCGGCAACAAGCCGTATCAGATCCGAGGCACCGTTTGATACTGCAATGCAGTTTTCATCAACCCCGGTGTAGGATGAAAGCTCCTCTTTAAGTCTGGAATAATATGGATACGGATACCTGCTTATTTTGAATATGTTTCTCTTTATCGCCTTCAAAACTCTCTCGGAAGGAGGAAATGGATTTTCATTTGATGCAAGCTGTATTGTTTTCCCCTCAAACTCATCTGGAAATGGACCCGGATCGTACTCGTTTATAAGATTCACAACGTAGCGCATGAATATATATTGCTTTACTATGATTTAATATTTTGTTTAAACCTTCCAGTTACCGACCTTGATAGTTTTTCCAGACATTCTGTAAAAAATGTATTTTACAAGTGCAATAACGGCAACAAACATCCATATGGGAGAGTAAATGAAATAGTAGACAGGCAAATACTTGTAATCGATGCTGTACCTTGTGATCTTTGAAAGAGTTACCATGAAAACTGTCCAGATAACGAATGTTATCAGCCCGGCTGTAACATTCCTCAGAAGGTGATAGCTGTAGATAAGGTACATGGCTATTGCCACGGCCTTTCCTGAAATCAATCCTGTGACTGCCATGAGAAAGTAGAGAGCCTTGAGAAAAAGACTATCCGGGAGCATGAGATTTATCAGAAGACCTACAAGTGAGGGAAACATTATAAAAAGTGCTGGAATCCACATAATCGGCCTTCTTAGTATTTTCCAGAGGTTCTCCGTTAAGACTTCAGCTCCGCCAAGTGCCCATCTTTCTCTCTGTGCCAGCCATTCTTTAATTGTTTTTGGACACTTTGTTATTGCCTTTCCACAGACACCATACCTGTATCCATTTACTCCCAGCCTGACACCAAGATCAGTGTCTTCATTGATTCTCCTTCTGAATCCACCAAGCCTTCTCAAAACATCTTTTTTCATCCAGAATGCTGCCCCATTAAATCCCAAGCATGTGCCAAGCTTAAAGGCCAGAAGGGAAATCAGATGCATGTTAAAGTAATCTATTCTAACGAGCTTTCCGAGAATAGAATCTCCATTGACCTCCTTCCTTATCTCTGCTCCATCCCAGGCATCGGGGTTTCCGGGGTCTACAAGAACCGTATCAGAATCGAGAAAAAGTATGTACTCTCCTTCTGCCAGTCTCAATGCATCGTTAAGGGCTTTCCACTTACCTCTCCTTGTATCGGATATGGTTGCCTTGACGCTGTCCCCATTTATTATCTTCTTAAGTTCATCATTCGGGCTGTCGACTGCGAGAATTATCTCGAAATCATCAAGTCTTTTCAGATTCTCCTCAATTTTCTCTGGATCCCGATAAGCCGAGATTATCACAGTTCTTTTCATGAGCTACCATTTAATCTTTTTCTGATTTTCCGCATGCCATCATAAAAAAATTTCTGTTGGTTAATAATAAAAAATAATCCATTTTTATCCATGAAATTCGGCAGTTTACAAGAGCTAAAAATCATTGAAGTGTGCTTGTATGCATATTATTCGCAATATTTAAAAACTCACTGCCTTTGAAGTGATGATTGGCATGTGTGGAATTGTCGGGATTCTTTCAAAAAACAGAAGAGACAATCTCGGATCTCTCGTCATTGAGATGATGAGCCGGCTTCAGCACAGAGGGAGAGATGGTGCGGGAGTATCTCTTTACGGTGGGATTCAGCTTGATGATGAGTACTTAATAAGACTTGAAATTCAGGGTGAAAATGAGAAAAGGAATGAAAGCATTGATGCAGTTGAAGAAATTCTCAATCATTACGGGGGTATAAAGTCCATATTAAATATTGTTGAGGATTCCGAGTACTACATAACGGACTTTCTTGTTGAAGGAGTTGAATTCAGCAGGATAAAAAAGCTTGCTCTTGAGGTCCAGGAGCTTGAGAATGTTGCTGTACTTTCAGCAGGCAAGTTTGAGATGTTCAAGGATGTTGGAACAATAAAGAAAGTTGACGAGATTTATGGAGTTTCCAAAAAGGGAGGTACCCATGCTATCGGGCATATAAGATTCTCAACGGAGAGTGGGGTTGACAGATATCATGCTCATCCTTTTCAGAGCTTTCTCTATCCCGATATAACCGTAGTCCATAACGGGCAGATAACAAACTACTGGAAGACAAGGGAAAAACTTGAGGCGAAAGGTCATTACTTCACAACAGACAATGATACGGAATGCATAGTCCATTATATCGCCGACAAGCTCATTGATGGTTTCTCCTTAGAAGAGGCACTTGAAAGTGCTGTTAAGGATCTGGATGGTCCTTTTGCGTTCATCATAGCCACTCCGAATGAGATTGGCATTGCAAAGGACAAGCTTGGCTTGAGACCTGCCATGGTTGCTGAGGGAGATGATCTTTTTGCAATATCCAGTGAGGAGGTTGCTCTTGAGCCTCTCAGCCTTGAAACCGAGTATCTTGCCCCTGGAGATTATAGAGTTTACAGGATGTGATAGGAATGGAAATTGATTGCAGGGATTTGAGGGTTAGGGAGATAAACAGAATGATAAAGGAAGCCGTGAAGGATGGTGAAAGCAAAATCGTTCTGAAAAATCCGGGAGCAAAGCATTATCTCGCTGCCGGGGTTGTTGGGAACGTTGAGATACATGTTGAAGGAAGTGTTGGATATTTTGCTGGAACGATGGTTCATGGAGTCAGGATGATAGTCGAGAGAAATGCAGGATGGTTTCTTGCAGACAACATGACAGACGGCTACATAGAGGTGGAGGGTACAGCAGGAGATGGAGTGGGGCAGGGCATTTATGGAGGGACAATAGTTGTCAGGGGAAACGCTGGAGCAAGAACTGGAGAGATAATGAAGAATGGGACGATAATTGTTGGTGGAAACAGTGACTTCATGACGGGGCTTTACATGATGGGAGGCAGGATGGTTGTTCTTGGGAATCTGAGAGGAATGGCCGGGGAGAGCATTGTCAGAGGTGCAATATACTTCAAGGGAGATGTTGACAGCCTTGGAAAGAATGCAAAGGTTGCAGAGATAAATGAAGAGGATGAGGAGTGGCTTAAAGAGATTTTGGAGGAGCATGGTTTTCCATCTCAAACTCAGAAATTCAGAAAGATTGTGCCGATAAAGAAGAGGTTTGTTTACGGAAGCGCTCCATCGGAGGAGGGTTAAATGGTATTCGAAATAACCATAGACAGAGATAGGTGCATCAAGTGTTTGAGATGCGTCAGATACTGTCCAACTGGTGCTTTGGCTGAAGAGGACAAAATGCCCGTTGTGGAGGACCAGATCGCATGTGTTGGTTGCGGCAACTGCGTTGATGTATGTCCTTCAGCAGCAATTCAGGTTTCTGGAACCTCAGATGTTGAGGACAGGGGAATATGGAGCAGAAGCATTGTCCATGAGATATGGAGAAAATCAGAAACAGGGGAATATCTCGTAAGGGGAACCGGTGCAACAAGACCCGTTCCGCATTTTGACGATCTCGTAATTCTTCCAGCCCAGACATCAAGACCACCAATTGACAAATACAGAGAACCATGCAACACAAGAGTTGTTATTGGAAGCAGGTTCGCGGAACAGCCTCTGGTTCTTGACACACCAATAATGGTTGCAGCAATAAGTTATGGGGCAGTAAGTCTTGAAGCCAAGGTTGCATTGGCTAAAGGCACAGCAATGGCAGGAACTGCGACAAATACAGGGGAGGGAGGAATGCACCCTGAGGAGAGGAAGAATGCAAAATATCTGATTGCTCAGTATGCAAGTGGAAGATTTGGAGTATCATCAAAGTATCTGAATTCTGCAGATGCGGTTGAGATAAAAATCGGACAGGGAGCCAAGGCAGGAATGGGCGGGCATCTGCTGGGGGAGAAGGTCACCGAGGACATTGCAAGAATCAGAGGAATACCACCCGGCACGGATGCTTTATCACCAGCAAGACACATGGATATTATTGGGCCAGAGGATCTCGCCATGAAGATCGAGCAGTTGAGAGAGATAACCGACTGGAGAATTCCAATTGCAGTCAAGTACTCAGCAGGGAGAGTTTCTGATGATGTGAAGATTGCTGCGAAGGCTGGAGCAGATATTGTTGTTGTTGATGGAATGCAGGGAGGAACAGGAGCAACTCCTGACGTTGTTGCCAATCACGCTGGTGTGCCAACAATAGCAGCAATAGTTCAGGCTGATGAGGCTTTGAGGGAGATTGGATTGAGAGACGAGGTCAGTCTTGTTGCTGCAGGAGGTATGAGAACCGGTGCAGATGTTGCAAAGGCAATAGCTCTTGGGGCGGATGCCGTTCAGATTGGAACAGCAGCTTTAATTGCACTCGGGTGCACTGTTTGCAGGCAGTGCCATCTCGGTAAGTGTCCGAAGGGCATAGCAACTCAAGACAGGAGGCTGAGAAGGAGACTTGACCCTGAGAAAGGAGGGGTGAGAGTTTACAATTACATCAAGGCGATGACAGAGGAGATCAAGATCTTAACCCAGCAGGCAGGAAAGACAGATGTGAGAAACCTCGAAAAAGAGGATTTGAGAGCTCTGGACATAAACATCTCCGCAATAACCGGGGTTAAGCTTGCGGGGTGGGATAAACCCTTCAGATTTTGAATTTCGTTTTTTGGCTTTTTTGATTCTGTTTTGGCTGGCTGATGTTCTGATTGAAGTGATCAGAAGTGTCATCAATCACTTATCTGGTTGTTTGTTTCCAGTTGGCAATCCGCTTCTGACAAGATATCTAAAATTTTTTTAAAACTACATTAAGATAAGAAAAATTTATAAAGCCATTATCAAAGGACGGTTAAAAATATTTAGGTGATAAGATGGATGTGGAGCAGGCGAAGAACCTTCTTAAGGAGAAGGAAGTAAAGCAGGTACTTTGTGCTTTTGCAGATGTGAGAGGGTATCTGCAGACTTTCAGCATTCCAGCAAGAAAGTTCATTGACGGGAGTGCTTTCGATGGAATTGGCTTTGACGGGTCATCCATAAGGGGGTACAAGTCGATAAATGAGAGCGACATGGTATGGATGCCCGATGTTTCAACCCTCAGAATCGTTCCATGGGAGGATGATCCAGCCCAAAAAACGGCAATACTGTTCGGTGATGTTTACGAGGCTTTTGGTGGCGGGCAGAGCGATGTAGATCCAAGAGGATATGTGGCAAAGAAGGTTGAAAAGAAGCTGGGTGAAGATGGTCTGTCTGTAATTTTCGGGCCTGAGATCGAGTTCTTTGTTTTTGAAAGGGTAGATCCCACAAAGCTCATATACGACCTCTGGGTATCACCCAATGGTGGAGAGGGAGACAGCTGGGGGCCTCCGAGAGTTGTTCCGGAAAGTCCTGAATTGGTGTCAGGAGGATTTGTGATAAGACCAAAGGAGGGCTACTTCAGACCTCCACCTGAGGACACAACAGTTGCATACAGGAACGAGCTTGTTGAAATTCTTGAGGCATTTGATGTTTTGGTTGAATACCACCATCATGAGGTTGCAACAGCTGGTCAGGTTGAGCTTGACTTCGAGCCAAAGACACTTGTGGATGTTGGAGATGCATTTTTCTACTACAAGTTTGCAGCAAAGAATCTGGCTGCGATGTATGGGATGTTAGCGGTCTTCATGCCAAAGCCATTATATCTCGACAATGCAAGTGGAATGCATGTTCACCAGAGCCTCTGGGAAGGAAAGCCTTTTGAGGGTACAAACATCTTTGCAGACCCTGATGATGACTTCATGCTGAGCCAGAAGGCAAGATACTACATTGGTGGTTTGCTTGAGCATGCCAGAGCACTGACAGCACTGTGTGCTCCAACTGTAAACAGCTACAAGAGACTCGTTCCGGGATTTGAAGCACCAATATATGTCTGCTGGAGCCCGAGAAACAGAAGTGCACTGGTTAGAGTTCCCATGTACCACAGGAAAGCATCGGCAATAAGGCTTGAGTACAGAGGTGTTGATCCGAGCACAAATCCATATCTCTCCATGTCAGCCATGGTTGCTGCAGGGATGGATGGCATAAAGAAGAAGATTGAGCCCGGAGATCCGGTAATGGATGATGTTTATGAACTGAGTGAGAGCAAGAAGAGAGAGCTTGGAATTGGAGAGCTTCCAACCACACTGAGAGATGCTTTAGACCATCTTGCAACAGATGAGGTCATTCAGGATGTGCTTGGCTCGCACATATTCGATGCATTCATGGAGATCAAGATAGATGAGTGGAACCAGTACTGCCTCTATATCACCCCGTGGGAGTACATGAAGTACTTGGACATTTAAATATAGACATTTAAATACAATTTCATTATTTTAACCTTTTTGACCCTATTTCTAAATCTGAATTTGTCTGGCATATTTTTTTGTAAAAATTCATAAAAAAGCGGAAATAATAAATACAATTAAAGCAGAGTATCTACTGAGGTGGTTAGGATGGGTGTCCACAGAATAACAAGTGAGGCTGCCAAGTATTATGCGGTGAGGGAGAGAATACTCGGATCAGGGATAACTCTCTTAGGTGCTGCAAGTGAAAAGATAGGTGAGCTCGATAAGAGCACCGCTGAAAAGCTCGGCGATCTTGCTTCGTATCTCCTCCCTCACAGTCCCGGATATGCTGGAAAGCTGATGGCAGTTACCGCAAGACTCTTCTGGGCTGTTGCCGGGGTCAGGGAGAAAGATTGGGAGTTCAAGGAGCTTGATGAAATCGAGAAGGAGATTGAGGATATCAAATCAAAGGTTGAATCTTAGAAATATCTTTTTATTTCTTTTGCAGTCTCTTCTGGCTTTCTGTTTGTGTATGATTCATCATAGAGCTTTGCAATTGCAAATGTGTCGTTCTGGTAGTATCTGTCCATTGGGGTTCTTGCAACAATGTCAAACACCACAGGCAAATCTTCTCTCTTTCTTGCAGGCCCAAATATGCCGAAGTTGAAGGAATTGAATCCCATATCTGTGTAGGCTCTCAGAACATTTATTATGGACTCTGAAAGCTCCCTCATGTCATCTTCGTCAAGCTCATGTACTCCTTTGACCATGTACCCCTGAACGTGCTCAAATCCCTTGGGTGCGAATGGGGTTATGAACCTCCACCCTCCATCATAAACTCTGCTGTCTTCAAACTCATCCCAGTAGTCATCCCAGAAACATCTGCTGTGCTTGGCAAAGTATGATTCAGCTCCTTTTATCAACCTCCCCTGGTAGTCAAAAAGGGTTTTTGAAAGCATAACCTGGATGTGAGGGTGTGAAATGCTGCTCCCAGCAGGTTTGAGATAGTTCATTGTAATTGTGGCATAATCAAATTCTGTGGCTTTAATGTACTCAAGAGCGAGCATAAAGCCATTGAGAAAGTGATCGGTCTCAAACTCGTTCACAGGTATGTAGTGATCTCTTGTCACTCTTATGACTAAGGAAACTTCTGCGTAGGGCGAGATGTTCGCCATGAGGATGGCCTCGCCTCTTCTTATAAGCTGGCCATCAGCTACTCTTACATCTCTCGCACCTATACTGTCAACTCTACCATCACAAAAAGGACACCACTCCTTGCTAAAATCAGGAAGCTCAGGGTTTTTAGGAAATGGAAGGGGTTTTACAAGAATTCTGGATCTTTTACCTGTTAATGGATCAAATCTTATCTCTATCTCAAGCTCTTCAACTTCATTTGTTGCCGGATTGAGAAAGATGGATTTTTCCTGTGTCTTTTTCAGTTCCATAATCCTGAATTCTGCATATTGATAAAAAGATTTCTATATTGTTTTTCCGTATCGATCTATCACTCCCTTTTTAAT
>JALUWC010000386.1 GCA_027019885.1 Geoglobus sp. | reverse complement strand
CGGCTCCAACCCTCGTTGGGAATGTTTTGAACACAACAATGACTTCATCGATTTTTGTTGGTCCAATACCAACATCAGCAGCCATTTGAGATGCTGATGTGTCTTTTGAGGTCACATAGGGATAGGTGCCGTAATATAGACTCAAAGCAAACCCTTGGGTGCCTTCCACTAGTACAAATTCTCCCTCATCAATTGCAGAGTTTACATCCAGGGGCACATCTGTGAGAAATGGTTGAAGTTCAACAACATCTCTTGCAAGTCTTGCTGTTCTCATTACCCTCTCGGCATTGGCTGGTCCGCATCCCGTTCCTGTTGATCCAATTCTCTCTGAAAGATGTTCTGAACTTCTGTCTGCATTTATGTGCTTTTCCTCAATAATCGCACATCTGAAATCAAGTCTTGCTCTGTCTTCGACTTTAAGAGTTTTAACCTCGTTAAGAAAGACATCGGGGTTTACCAAAACACCTGCTCCGATGAGGAGTTTTGCATCCCGATAAACAAAACCTGACGGGAGCATTCTGACGCCAAACTTCTTACCATCGAACTCAACAGTATGTCCCGCATTTGGTCCTACTCCACCTCTAACAATTATCTTGGGTTTGTCGCTGTACGCAATGTGGGAAATTATCTTCCCCTTGCCTTCGTCACCCCAAAAACCACCAACGACAATTGTGGCTGACATGACAATTCCTCCCATTTGTCAAGCGAGTTCATAATTTATAAGCTTTCACATTCTCATTATCACCAACAAGTTCGAAAAGAAAGTCTTTAAAAACTGAATATCTCAGTTGAGAGCGATGAAACTCATAGGAAAAGCTTGGAAATTTGGTGATGACATTTCAACAGATCACATAACACCTGGCAGATACTATCATCTCAGAAGCAACATGCCCGAACTTGCAAAGCATGTTATGGAAGATGCAGACCCAGAATTTCCGAAAAAAATGGAATCGGGGGATTTCATTGTTGCAGGAAAGAACTTTGGAATGGGAAGCAGCAGAGAGCATGCTCCTCTTGCAATAAAAATTGCAGGAATTTCTGCTGTAATAGCCAAATCATTTGCCAGGATTTTCTACAGAAATGCCATAAATGTAGGGCTCCCTGTTCTTATGGCTGATACTGATATGATAGATGCCGGAGATGAACTTGAAGTTGACCTCTCATCTGGAATCATCCGAAACCTGACAAAAGGAATTGAAATAAAATCAAAACCCCTCCCAGAGATCATGATAGGCATTCTAAATGAGGGAGGACTTGTTGAATACGTGAGAAAGAGAGGTGACCTGACTCTATGACATACGGGAATCTCAGATGCCAGATATGCAACAACACCGCACATTTTTTAACCACATCTGAAGGAATATTCTGTGCTCTGTGCAACACAAAAATCTGGAGAAACTACTGAAGCCGCCGTAGCTCAGCTGGTGAGAGCGGGTGACTCGTAATCACCAGGCCGCGGGTTCGAATCCCGCCGGCGGCTTTTTTTTATTGGCCATTAGTTACCGGCATCAGATCGATCCCACAAATCCTGAAAAACCTTTATGAAGAGAATAAAATTCATAGAAAGGGTCACCTGACCCATCACGACCATGCAGCGATTATTCAAGAGAGGTTAGGGTAGAAACATTAACCATAAATATCCCCGAACCTTATTACAGTTGAGGTGATGGAATGGACCTGGGATTGAAGGACAAGGCTGCCATTGTAACCGGAGGAAGCAGAGGCATAGGTGCGGCAATTGCCATTGAACTTGCCAGAGAGGGAGTTGATGTTGCCATAAACTACAGAAAAAGTGAAGAGCAGGCCAAACATGTTAAGGAAAC
>JALUWC010000385.1 GCA_027019885.1 Geoglobus sp. | reverse complement strand
CGTCACAAGGTAGTTGTGCTTGGTTATGGGCATGGTTATGCCAGCAATATCTGCTTCCTGAAAAGCGTCATTGCCTATCAGACTTCTGGCAACCTGTCCCGTCATGACAACGACGGGCGATGAATCCATATAGGCTGTTGCGATTCCTGTAACCGTATTGGTAGCCCCAGGTCCCGACGTTGCGAAGGCGACTCCAGTCCTTCCGGTTGCTCTGGCATATCCATCGGCAGCGTGAACGGCAGCCTGCTCGTGCCTGGTGAGTATGTGCCTTATGCTTGAGTCGAACAGCGCATCGTACACCTCGATTATGGCTCCACCGGGTATGCCGAATATGTGTTTAACACCCTCCTTTTCCAAAGCCTTGACAATGGCGTCAGCAGCCCTCATAAAACCCACCTCTTCATAAAACCACCTATAAATAAGCAGATTAGCAAATTACTACTACAAGTACAGGCAAAAGGAGCAATGTTCTTTCCTTTCCTGCCTGATGTGTGATATACATTGACGCAGCATCCACTGGATAATTTAAATAATTTTTGGTTATCCGGATTTGTTGTCTTTCCCCGAAATTATTTCCCACTTCAACTAACTACGTGACCCCTACGTGAAACTTGACGAGAAAGCCATTCGATGGATAGTCAGGGAGAAGGAGAAGGGACTCAAAATGCATTTCTGAGAAAGCTTCCATCTGAAAGATTTTGGGTTACTGCCGGGGGTTCGATGGCGGGAAATGATTTTAGGAAATCACAACTCAGCAAGCAACCAAAAGATAAAAATACTCAATCAGGAATACACAATTTGAGCCCGGGTAGCTCAGCCAGGGAGAGCGTGCGGCTGAAGACCGCATAGTCGCCGGTTCAAATCCGGCTCCGGGCATCCTATTTTCAAAATGTGGAGTTCTGTGGGTTTGTTCAGCCTCAAAAAAGTCGCAAATTTATCAAAAAGCTCTGAAATCCTCTTTCTGTAATTCTCTTTTAGAAATATGTAATTCTCTCTTGAAATCGTTAGATGCAAATCAACCCTCTGCTGGCGGTTTTTGGCTGGAAGCTCCTTTATAGAGGTTGATTCATCGTACGTTCGTTTACGTTCGTTCATGAACAACATAATGGGGCGAAGGTGATATATAAAAGGGTAGGAACATCGAATTCATATTCGAGAACAAGGTCTCATCTCGGTAGTAAAGATTAGATACTTTTATCCTCAAGATTCCTGGAATATTAAAAGGATTTCTGGAACTCTTTCTTTTGGCCGGGTGCTAAAATTTCTCCTTTAATGTTTTGAACATCAGTACTATTCGTTTAGCAATTCGCTCAACAGATGAGTCTTTTTTCGAAATTTTTAATTGGTTTAAAATTAACTTCTTTAATTAATATATATTTTGATGAATTCTCGATTTCAAAAGCCCACATGCTACCATCATGCGTTTTTTTAAAAGCGAGTATTGGCTTCTTTTCATGTGCCAATAATTCTGTTTGCTTGTTCAAAAAATCAGACTGGATCAAAAAACTCTTTCGCATCCTCCTTTCTCAGCCGTAATTCTCCTTTTGATGATTTTCTCCCTCTCGTAACCCTGCTGGAAAAGGGTTTTGAACGTGCCTCAGAATAATCCTTGAGAGCTACTCCTCTGGAATCACTCCCCCTTGTCCAGCCCAGGTACTTCTCAGCAATCTTCAGACTCTTGTCGCCTATAACTTCAGGTCTTGAGCTGAGCTGTTGGCGAGAGATAACCCCTCTCCCTCACTTCATGCAGAGGGCCACCTGCCTAGCAATCTGCTCCTGCTTCTCCTAGTACATCTTCTCGATCTTGGCATTCCTCTCACTCAT
>JALUWC010000384.1 GCA_027019885.1 Geoglobus sp. | reverse complement strand
CTGTTAGCCATATCTCGGATATTCTTGAGAGGGGTGTGATCTACGCTGTTGAATACTCTGCAAAACCGTTTCAGAAGTTTTTGGGTCTTGCAATGGAGAGGAAAAACATAATTCCGATTCTTGCAGACGCTGCGAGCCCTGAAAGGTACAGCGGGATTGTGGAGAAGGTTGATTTCATTTATCAGGACATCGCTCAGAGAAATCAGGTTGACATCTTCGTGAGAAACTTTGAATTTTTTGGAAAAAAGAGGTCGCTCGGGCTTATTTTTGTAAAGGCAAAGAGCATAGATTCAACTGCTGAACCTCAGGAGATCTACAGGGAGGTTATCGGGTCTCTGGAGGAGGGATTTGATATCATTGAATGGAGCAATCTTGATCCCTACCACAGGGATCACATATTTGTTTATGCAAGGTGGATGGGATGAGACAGAGATTTGTGCTTGACACAACCGCAATAACAGATACAGGCATGAGGGTTGTTGAAGGCTACGAGACTTTATGCGAGTCAGCATCTGACATTCTCGACCTGATAGCTCAGGCGAGGCTCAAACTTGAAATAAGCTGCTATGTTCCCTATCCTTCAGTTTACACCGAGCTTGTTAGCTTTTTCAAGAGATACGGTTGTGAGAGAGAGGTGTTTGTAAAGCTCGACACCTGGCTTGTGAAGAAAACCCCCAACAGGTATGAGGTCAAGATTCCTGCAGAGATATTCCACGAGTACATAAACACAATGAGGCAGAAGATAAGCAAGGCAAGAAAAATTGCAGAGGAGTTCATCTGGGAAAGCACAGCTCTTGGACTGAAATCGGAGAGAAAGGAGGATGTGAAGGGCGATGTTGGAGAGCTTGTCTCAAGATTCAGGGACAGATACAGGGAGATAATGAGGCATGGGGTTCTTGATTCATCTCCCGATCTTGATGTTCTCCTGCTTGCCAAGGAGCTTGAAGCCGCTGTTGTATCGAGTGATGAGGGCATAAGAAGGTGGAGTGAACAGATGGGGCTGAGATTTGTTGAGGCGAGCAAGTTTCCGAGAATGCTGAGAGAATACCTGAGGCTTGTGGAGGGTAGGGAATGAGGATTGAAAGGCCGAGAGGAACAAGAGATTTTCTGCCAGATGAGATGGAGAAGAGAAGAGCTGCTGAAAGAGTTATGAGGGAGATTGCCGAGAGCTTTGGATACAGAGAGGTGGCAACTCCAACCTTCGAGCATCTTGAGCTCTTCACATTGAAATCGGGGCAGGATGTTGTTGAGGAGATATACGCATTCAGGGACAAGTCGGGCAGGGATCTGGCTTTGAGGCCTGAGCTTACCGCCCCTGTGATGAGAATGTTTGCGAATGAGTGCTCTGTGATGCCCAGGCCCCTGAGATTCTACTACCTGTCTAACTGCTTCAGGTATGAGAGACCTCAGAAGGGAAGATACAGGGAGTTCTGGCAGTTTGGAGTGGAGCTGATCGGAAGTGGTAGGCCAGAGAGTGATGCCGAGGTTATTTTTCTTGCATACAGAATTCTCAAAGCTCTCAATGTTGATTTCACACTCCACGTCGGACATGTTGGACTTCTGAGAGACATTCTCTCTGACATTGAGGAAAAGGACAGGGCAATGAGACTGATTGATAAAAAGGACTGGGAAAGCCTTAAGGATTTGCTTGAAAAAGAGGGAAATCTGGAGGTTTTTCAGATTGTAATGAATGTTTCAGAGGCAAAAACGGTAGAGGAGGTTGAGAGAATATATTCAGATTTTGATTATTCCTACCTTGAGTCTGTTTTTGAGATACTTCGCTCTCTGAATGTTGAATTTGTTCCTGATTTTGGTATTGCGAGGGGGCTTGATTACTACACGGGTGTTGTTTTTGAAATGTACGCTGAGGGTCTCGGAGCGCAGAAGCAGGTGTGTGGTGGAGGCTCCTACAGGCTTGCAAGGCTTTTTGGAGGGGAGGATGTGCCATCAACAGGCTTTGCAATCGGATTTGACAGGGTTGTAGAAGTTTGCGATGTTGATGCTGAACGAAAGCCCACTGTCATTGTTGTTGGCTTCGGAGACAGCACCAAATCCTTCAAAGTTGCCGAAATGCTGAGAAATGCTGGAGTTAACGCTATTGTTGATGTCATGGGGAGAAATGTCAGAAAGCAGCTGAGCTATGCTGACTCAATAAATGCTGACTTTGCAGTGTTTGCAGGGGAGGAACTGGAGAGGGGTGTAGTGAGGGTAAAGAACATGAAAACTAAGGAGCAGCAGGACATCAGCATTGAGGAGTTACAGGATTACTTCTCAGGGAGCAGATGATCATTTTAACATGCCCAGAACTCTCTCAATTTCCCTTACTGCCTCAGCACCTCCAGTGTAGATTATGAGTATCCAGCATGAGAGTATTATGGCATAGTTTGGCAGAAGTCCGTCATAGCTGAATCTTGCAACTCTCACCCTCCTTTTTATGGGCCAGTAAAGCTGGACTCCCGATTTTGTGAGCATGTCAAGCAGTATGTGGCTTCCAATTCCAAGGAAAGCCGCAACACCAGCCAGGCTGTTTATCATTCCAGCCAGAGCTGAAACTGAAAGCAGAAAGACAATAGAATGCGTGGCTGTTCTGTGCTTTATTCCCACAATCAGATCAAGATCACTCATCAATCCAAAAATAACAGCATAGAGGGAGAACTGAAGGTCTGATGTGATGAGGTATCCTGCTGTGAATGCAGCAATTCCGTGGGTTACCTTCATCATTGGGATCACCTGAATCTGAACTGAAGGAGTTAAAAAGTCTTTGATAAATGTTAGCCTTAGTTTCAGTGGTAAGTCTTAATCGCAATGAAGCATGGGTGGAGGTAGATGTTACTTCAAAGATAGTCAAAACAATATCAAACCCGACAAAAGGCATTTGAAAACGTGAAGGTACAGACTGCCTCGATTATACAAACAAAATTAGAGTGGAATGTAAACAGCATCAATTATTCCATCAAGCTTCTGCATTTCCTCAAGCACTTTATCTGTTGGAGGATCATCAACAAGTAAAAGCATGAGCTGGATTCCACCGGGCTTGTCGCCGTACCTTCCCACTATCATTCCGGCAATGTTTATGTTGTTTTTGCCGAAGAGGGTTCCAACCCTTCCGATTACTCCGGGCTTGTCCTCGTG
This sequence comes from Geoglobus sp., assembly GCA_027019885.1. Lineage (GTDB taxonomy): Archaea > Halobacteriota > Archaeoglobi > Archaeoglobales > Archaeoglobaceae > Geoglobus. The sequence goes on along the minus strand of JALUWC010000384.1, from coordinate 5,357 downwards.
GAGTGAGATGATGTAGTGTCCCTCAGGCACAAAATCAACCTTGTACTTGTCTATCCTGATTATCCTGTAGTCGTCCTTTCCAAAGCTGGTTCCTGCCATGCATATCGATCCATCTCTGCCCTCAACACTAACCTCAAGCAGGCTTTCATAGCTGTCTGTTCTCTCTATCTTGCTCTCCTCAACCTCTATCCCCCTTTGATTGGCGATGGGTATGGCAGAGACGAGGTTTATGTTCTGTCCGAGGATGTACTCAAGGAGCCCCTTCAGCAAAGCCCTTGAGAGGTAAGACGTATCTCTTTCGGCAAGTCTCCCTCTGTAGGTGATCTTGACTTTTCTGAAACCACCCTCAAGCCTTGCTGCCGCAATTTTACCCATTTTTTCAGCAAGCTTGAGGTACGGCATCAGGAACTCGTAGTCTTCTGGACTTAGGGAAGGCAGATTTACAGCATTTCTGACAGGATATCCGAGATGAAGATTTATTATATCTTCAGCAATCAGCAATCCGACATTTGTCTGGGCTTCTTTTGTTGAAGCTCCGATGTGGGGTGTTGTGACAACATTCTCGAATTTGAAGAGGTCTGAGCTTGGATCAGGAGGCTCCACTGTATATACATCAAGCCCAACAGCAGAAACTTTCCCGTTTTTAAGGGCTTTTATAAGAGCCTCCTCATTGATGATCCCTCCTCTTGCACAGTTGAGAATTATTATCCCATCCCTCATCATTTCGAATTCTCTCTCACCTATGAGATTCTCAGTTTCCCTTGTCTTTGGAACATGGACTGTTATTATATCCGAATTTCTGATGAGCTCGTCGAAGGGGACAATCTTAACACCGATCTCCTTTGCTTTCTCCTCGCTTATGTATGGATCGTAGGCAATCACATTCATCTCAAACGCCTTGGCTCTTTTTGCAACCTCATATCCAATTCTTCCAAGACCTATCACACCTATGGTCTTTCCTCTAAGCTCTATGCCAACAAACTTCTTTCTCTCCCATTTTCCTTCTTTCACATTTCTATCTGCCTGAGGTATCTTTCTTGCAACGGAGAGGAGAAGACCAAGGGTGAGCTCGGCTGTTGAGACAGTATTCCCACCGGGAGCGTTTACAACAATAATTCCCTTCCGTGTTGCAGTTTCAACATCTATGTTGTCAACACCAACTCCTGCCCTTCCAATAATTCTTAACCTCTCTCCCTTTTCAATGACCCTCTTCGACACTCTCGGTGAGCTTCTAACAATCAGGGCATCGTAATCAGAGATTATGCTTTCAAGCTCTCTCTCGCCTATGCCTGTTCTCACATCAACCTCTATACCAGCGTTTTTCATTTTCTCAATTGCCTCACTTGCGATATTGCTGGCAACAAGAACTCTCATTGAATCCTGCTGAATGGGGCTTCATATAAATTTTATTGGTTTCAAAATATTGGTAAACAGAAAATAGAAGAGGTTTATTGATTGGATGCTCCGTTGATCTCTCCAGTTCTTATTCTGACTGACTTTTCAACGGGCACAATGAATATCCTTCCATCTCCATATCTCCCTGTTCTCGCGTTCTGACATATGGTGTCTATCACATCATCCACATGCTCATCCTCAACTATTATCTCAAGCTTTACTTTTGGCAGAAGATCCACTTCTATAGATGTACCCCTGTACTGCAGTTTTATTCCCTTCTGCTCTCCTCTGCCCTTCACCTCAGTTACAGTCATTCCAAGGTATCCCTTTTCTGCCAATGCATCCTCGACAGCCTCAAATTTTTCAGGTCGTATTATGGCAATCACCATCTTCATGCGTAACCCACCTCTCCATGCTGTGAGATGTCAAGCCCGACATACTCTTCCTCTATCGTCACCCTCATTGGCATCACAATGTCTGTAATCTTGCCTATCGCAAAGGTTACTGCAAAAGCATAGGCTACTGTCACAAGAACTGCGATTATCTGTGAAACGAGCAGTCCTGCGTTGCCATAGAGCAATCCTGCATGCCCTGATATCGAGGGATCTGCAAATATTCCAAGGGCTATGCTACCCATTGCACCTCCGATACCATGTATGGCCCATGCATCAAGACTCTCATCAATCCCCTTCTTTATTCTGAAGTCAAGAGCTATGAAGCACAGAATTCCCGCAACAACTCCAATAACGACAGCTCCAAAAACGTCAACAAATCCCGCTGCTGGAGTTATTGATGCAAGCCCTGCTACAATTCCACTCGCAATTCCAAGGCTTCCTGGTTTTCCTTTTACCCAGCTCACAATCATCCATGTTAATCCAGCGAAGCACGATGCTATGAATGTAACAACAACAGCATTGACTGCAACCTCATTAGCCTGCAGAGCGCTTCCTCCATTGAATCCAAACCATCCAAACCAGAGCATTGCAAGACCTATCAGAGTTAGAGGTATGCTGTGCGGCTCAATGGAGTGCTCCCCATACCCATATCTCTTTCCAAGCAGGAAAGCCAGTGCCAACGCTCCAAACCCTGAACTCACATGAACAACCATCCCTCCGGCAAAATCAAGTGCTCCGATCTTTGCAAGAAATCCGTTTCCCCAGAGCCAGTGGGCAAATGGGATGTAAACGAATGTGAGCCACAAAGCTCCAAAGAGAATGAACGATGAAACTCTGGTTCTCTCAGCCATTGCTGATGTGATTATCGCAAGTGTCACTCCTGCAAACATCATCTGGTAGAGCATGAAGAGCATCTCAGGAATTGGATCGCTGGATGTTATGCTAACCCCGTTCAGAAATGCTTTCCCGAGATTACCCACGAATCCTGAGACATCTCCTGAAAAAGCCAGTGAGTATCCGTAAATGATCCAGACTACGCAGGCCACGATTACCGAGATTATGCTCAAAGTTATCATCGATACAACATTCTTTTTTCGAACCATCCCTGCATAAAAAAGCCCCACTCCGGGAACCATCAGCATTACAAGGGCTGTTGAAGCTATCATCCATGCAATATCTCCATGATTCATGGAGTCCGGCCTTTGAGAATTGTATTTAAGCATTTTTAGTAATTTTTATGAAATTTTCATAAATCTTAAATCAATACTGCTTTTTGGTTAAATTTCTTAAGTTTGAATTCATATATAACCTCAACCATGTTCTCACACAACCTTCAAACCACCTTCCATTGATGCAAAACTGCCCATCCTCTCTCCTACATAATGTTGTATTCGGGAGCGGGTATGTTAAAAAAGAAGGAAAAAATGGTTTGATGCTCGAGGTTTAATGTCTTCTCCTGAACAGGTAGGCCACTGCCAGCATTCCTGCTATTGCAAACACTGCTTCAAATCCCGGTTGCTTCTTCGCAGGTGTTGGAGCAGGTGTCGTTGATTTTGGAGTTGCAGTTGTTGGTATTGCTGTTGGTGTTGGTGCCGACCCCTTCAATGCTGATATCACCTCTAACGCCTTGGTATTGGCATCCTTCAGCAATGACATGAGGTAATTGTGGTTATGGAAACCACCGCTCTCGTCAGATTCAGCATACCTCAAGTTAAACTGGGCTTCCTTCAGTTTGGCCTGCAACGCTTTATTCTCAACACCTTTCATGGCGTTCATGGCAGCAGTAACGTTTTTCTGGACGGCAGCATCAAGAGCCTGAAAGCTCGATTTAAATTTAGCGATGATGGCATTGGCTTTTGCCGTATCCATGTCAGCATGGCAGTGCGTGCATGAAGTTGTGTTTTTCCCGTTCGCCTCCTTCACAGTAATTTTCCAGCTATGGCCATGGAACATAGCCGAGTTGCTACCATCTACCTCACTCACATACATGTGACAATCGGTGCAGGTAACGCCAGGCATCGTTTGCTGATCCGGCACACCGATGCCTCCAGTCCCACTCCGGATGTTGTAGGTCAGATGATCCGTGTCAGGAAAGCGCAGGTTACCATGACATTGCCCACAGAGTTCGCTGGCACTCTTCATCGGCTCATACTTCTTGGTCGTAGAATTGAAGTAGGAGGGTTTTCCGGGATTATGTGGATCATGGCAGGCAGTACAGGCAACATTAGGCCAATCTGCGGTATGAGCAGCAGTCGTATTCTTGGTGAACTTCCCATCAGTAGTGGTGAAGAAATAGCTCAACGCTTGACTCTCATTCATTCCACCGTTAACCAGCACCGCAGTGGGAGCATGGCAGGCGATGCAGTCCTCGGCATCCGTACCATGGATCACATCATTGGCAGTTTGCCCTACACGCTCTTCGCTGAGTTCACTGGCTACATCTGCCTGTGTGTTGGCATGAGGGCTTCCATTCCATCTGGCAAAAACGCTACTGTGGCAGTTCCGGCAATTCAGAACAGAAGGTGCAGCGCTCACCGACCCTACTGTTGTGAGCAAAACCAGCATTGCTAATGCCACCAATATCCCATTTACAATCCTTTTCGCCATAATAATCCCTCAAAGCGTATATTTCAGCTTATACTTCCCAGCCATATCTTGGTATGCCATTAATGGCTGGCAACTCCCGCACATTTTAATGTGTGTCTGGATATAGATATACGTATCGGTTTTTGACTGTATATACTGCAACATCTTTAAATTAAATCAGTGCTGTGGAAAGAGATGTTCCATCGAAATCTATCAGATCTATCCTTCAAAAAATTATTTTGAAAAACCAACATGAGTCTGAAGATTTTTTAGAGCAAAATACTGTGTTCAAAATTTTTTTAAACTCCCAATCTAATTAACTCTCAATGAAAGCTCCTCAAAGGATATCAATAGCTCTTGATCAGGAAACATCGAGAATTTTGAATGAGCTGAAAGAATCCTACAGCAGTGTCAGCGAACTGTTCAGGGAATTGCTAAAATTCCACAGAAGATTTAAATTCCTTGAAAATGAAGACCCTTCGAGGATAAGGACGTATGTTGACATGCTCTCTCATGGTGAACACATAATCCTGGACATAGACCACTGGCTGGCTTTTCTCAAATTCATTTCAACACATCCCGATAAGGAAAAATTCTGGGAGATCCACAAAAGAGTTTCCATGGCTCATGCAGAGGAATTTGTTGGTATGGAATTGAATGAGATTCTCAGGAGACTCGAAGCATGCAATTTTTTCAGAATCAGCATGAAGGATGGAGAATATGCTCTTGTTTTTGGAAGCGATGAGGTTAAGGAATTTGTCAAGAAATTCTTAGAAGGGGTTTTTGAGGGGATAGGCATAGAGGCTGAAATAAAAGAGGAACTGGCGAAACTCAGGATAAAACCCGTTCATGACTGAGCATTCTCATCCTTCAGCACTCTCCTCAGTATCTTGCCAACAGCCGACTTCGGCAGTTCATCCACAAACTCAATCTGCCTTGGAACCTTGTAGGCTGCAAGCCTCTCCCTGCAGAAGCTCTCGA
>JALUWC010000383.1 GCA_027019885.1 Geoglobus sp. | reverse complement strand
TTCCTGATCATTCTCTCCGCCGCTGTATGTGGGTCTATCTCGTTATTGACAACCATCTCCACAACCCTTCTGAACTCGCCGCTGCTGTCGTGTATCAGAATGTTCCTTATCTCTTCAGTTATTATGCCGAAAACCTCCCTGCTAATTCTTCTAACCCTCCTTTCCTTGAGCTTTCCGGTTAATTTGAGATGACTGAAATGCCTTTCAATTGCATCAACAAGCTCATCTATGCCCTCCCCCTTGTCTGCCACGGTGGTGATTATGGGCGGAATCCAGTCTTTGCCTCTCTTCATTCTCTCAAAGATCTCCCCGCTCTCTACAGAATGCTCATCAGCATGACTTGTCTTGCTTAAAATCTCAACAGCCTCCTGATCCATCATGATCATTGATCTCAGCCATTTAACAGTCTTCTCCGCTCCACCAAGATCGGCTTTGTTAACAACATAAATATCTCCAATCTCGAGAATCCCGGCCTTGTTGATCTGGATGTCATCCCCCATTTCGGGCATCATGACAACTATGCTTGTGTCTGCAACCTCAACTATGTCAACCTCGCTCTGTCCAGCTCCAACCGTCTCAACGAGAACAACATCAAAGCCGAAGGCATCAAGCAGTCTTATCACATCTCCAGTCTTTGCTGCAAGCCCCCCCGCCTTTCCCCTTGAGCTCATGCTCCTGAAAAAAACGCCCGGATCCAGCCACAAATTCTTGCTTACATCAAGCCCCTCCATTCTGAGTCTGTCTCCAAGTAAAGCACCACCTGTGAAGGGTGAGCCCGGATCAACCGCAACAACACCAACCTTCCTGCCCTTTTCCCTGAATCTCTGAACCAATTTGCTTACCGTGGTTGATTTTCCAACACCGGGAAAGCCGGTAATGCCAACAACATGGGCGTTTCCTGTCTTTTTGAAAATTCTCTTCATTATTTCCTTTCCCTCTGGGTAGTCATTCTCCACATAGGTTATTGCCCTTGCAAGTGCCCTTCTGTTGCCCTCCTCAAGCCCTCTCACAATGTCCTCAAGTCTCATGCTTTCGCCTTCTCTCCCCTCTTTTTCTCCGGAACCCTCTTCCTGATGAAGTCGATTATTCTTTCAATGGGGGTGCCGGGGATGAAGACCTCATCAACTCCCATCTCCTTGAGCTTCTCTATGTCGTCTTCAGGCACTATTCCGCCAACAAGAATGACCATCTCGCTCAGATCTCCGCCGTACTCTTCTATGTACCTCATCACCTTCGGCACGAGAGCCATATGAGCCCCGCTGTGCAGAGAGATGCCAACAACATCCACATCCTCCTGCACGGCTGCCATCGCAACCTCCTCTGGGGTGCGATGCAATCCAGTGTAGATCACCTCAAAGCCGGCATCCCTCAGGAATCTGGCAACAACTTTTGCTCCGCGATCATGGCCATCAAGCCCGACCTTTGCTACGAGAACTCTAATCTTCCTCTCCAAGCCCATCCCTCCTCAGATGATTATCGGCTTTCTGTAAGTGCCGTAAACTTCCTTCAGCACTCCCATTATCTCTCCCTCGGTTGCGTAAACCTTCACAGCCTGAAGTATTGCCGGCATAACATTCTCATCATTTTCTGCTGAACTTCTCAGCCATTCCAAAGCCTCTTTAACAGCCTCATTATCCCTCTCGGCCTTTATTCTCCTCAGCCTTTCAATCTGCCTTCTCTGAACCTCCTCATCGACCTTCAGTATTGGTATGTTGAGCTTCTCCTCAATTGTGTATCTGTTGACTCCAACAATAGTTCTTCTGCCCTCCTCCACATCCCTCTGGTATTCAGCAGAAGCTCTGCTTATCTCCTTGACAAAGAATCCATCCTC
>JALUWC010000382.1 GCA_027019885.1 Geoglobus sp. | reverse complement strand
GCAGAATATACCCGGTAAATCCATCAAGGGATCGGATTTTTGGATTAAAAGCCTATCCAGATCCTGAAAGCATTCCTGAAACTCCAGAGCTTGCGATTCTCGCCATTCCGCGAGAGCACATTTATGACACGGTTAAAAAATTCATAGATAGGGGGACAAGAGCTTTCGTCATAATAACAGCCGGCTTTAAAGAGGCTGAAATCTCAGATGGTGAGGAGCTTCATTCAAAACTTAAAGATCTTGTCGAATCTGCTGATGCTGCTGTCATAGGCCCGAACACATTTGGCATGACAGACCTCAAGTCAGAGATAAACGCCAGCTTCACTCCAGCCCTTTTCAAGGTCAGGAAAGGGGATATTGCTTTAGTGAGTCAGAGTGGTGGAATATGCCACCTTCTCGTTCCTTACGCAATGAGACATGGAATTGGTTTCAGCAAAATAGTGGGGCTTGGGAACAGGCTCAATGTCGATTTTCCTGAAATGCTTGAGTATCTTTCAGATGATGAAAATACCAGATCCATAGCGCTGTACATCGAGGGGATCGACACTCCCAGAAAGATGCTTGAGAAAATAAAGGATGTGCATTTGAAAAAACCCATTGTTGCGATGAAGGCAGGAAGGTTTGAGAAAGCCAATAAGGCATCAATATCTCACACCGGGAGCATGGCCGGAGACTATCGCATCTACGTTTCAGCTCTGAGACAGCATGGTGCAGTTATTGCCGAAAGTCTTGAAGAGCTGATTTCCTATGCCAAAGCATTATCTATGCAGAAACCTCTTTATGGGGATAAAATTGCTGTCGTTTCCTTAGTTGCAGGGCTTGGAATGGTAGCAAGCGATACATGCGAAATGGTAGGATTGAAAATGACAGAATTTACGAAAGAAACGAAGGAAAAGCTCTATGAAATCCTTCCACCATACACAATCCGAGAGAACCCCGTTGATCTGGGTTTTGTTGCAAACAACCCCGAGATTTGCGGAGAGGTGATAGAGGCAGTCTCCGAGGATGCCAACGTTGATGGTATGGTTGTGAATTATATATACTCATGGTCTGGGAACTTCCTTGAGGTGCCCGCTGAAAGCATAATCAAAGCAGGAAAGAAAAAGCCCATGACAGTCTGTCTGAACTACCCTCCTGACATATGGGATGATGTGAAAAATAAAATTGAGGAAAATGGCATTCCAGTCTATGCAACTCCTGAAATTGCTGTAAAAAGTCTAAAGGCTCTGAGGGATTATGGAATGATAATCAGCCGAGAATAACTCTTGCGTCCACTGCAACAATATGGTTTTTGCTTGCCATCAGAGGATTTATGTCAGCCTCGATAACATTCTCTTCATTTACGAGCATTTCAAAATTTTTGAGAATTCTGAAAAGATCCTCAGCATCAAATTCAAAGCCTCTGAATCCTTCTGCAATCTTGGAAAGCTTTGTCTCCTCCAGCATCTCGTAAAAATCAGCTCTGCCTACAGGCAAAATTCTGAATGATACATCCTGAAAAAGCTCTGCAAAAATACCTCCGCTTCCAAGAGCGATTACATTTCCAAACTGCCCATCATTCTTTGCACCGAGGAGTATTTCATAACCACCGATCATCCTCTGAACTGCAACCTCAGAATTTATGGATTTGAAAGCATCTCTGACCTCTCCAAGGTTTTTCAAACTCTTAAAAACACCAATCTCAGTTTTATGCTCTGGAACATTGGGTTTAACCACCACAGGATAGCTGAGTTTTTCAGCAACTCTTTCAAGTTCATCCTCGGAATCAACAAAATAGGTTTCAGCAACAGGTATGTCATAGGCTTTGAGGAGCTCAAGAGATTCTTTGAGGTTTAACGCTTTCATCATGCCTCTGTAATTTTCAAAATTTAAAACATTTTTCACAGACATGGCAAAAATTTTAACTTCCGACAACACATTATCATGAAGCTTCCCTGGAGGAAAGTGAGAGAGTGGAGATGCCACGCATGCGGGAGATGCTGCTTGGCCTACACTCCAAAACTCACATACTACGAATACCTGAAAATGCCAGAGCAATTTGTGGTTGAAAAAAGAGGGAAATACTACATCAGAAAATTCGGGAAAAGATGCCCATTTCAGAGCGGAAACCTCTGCATGATACAGAGTTCAAAGCCCCTCTCATGCAGACTTTTTCCATTTTCTGTGCATAGAAGGGGAGATGAGATGGCACTTTTTGAGTATGGTGGGGAGGAGTTCTACGTTTATGTCGATCCGTTCTGTCCGAATGTTGTTCCTGGAGAGCCATCGAAATCACTTACAGAGAGGGTGCTTCAGGCTGTAATGCTGAGTTCCGGGAAGAGGTTTGATTTTGAGAAACTTACATGCTCGGATGTACATTTCAGGAAGGGTATGCTGTTGAGCTGATTTCATGTTCTGGATGTAAATTTCAATCTTTTCCTGAATCTCTTCTGCTATTCTCACTCACCATGACAAAATTTCATGAAGTTTATATTTACCTTTTCATTCATATCTGTAAATACTTTAAGTAATATGCCTCACAGTCTGATACGATTGCTGGATTAACACTCACAGATCAGTGGGTATGTCAATGAACTCCACCTCAATGCCAATATCCGCAACAACATTCATAAGAGCTTTCAAGCCAACTGTCTCGCTGCTGTAATGTCCCAAGTAGATTATGTTCATCTCAATCTCCTTGGCTGGATGGTATGCGGAGTGCTCCATTTCTCCCGTTATAAGCAGGTCAATTCCTTCATTTACTGCCTCCTCAACATAACTTGCTCCTCTTCCTGAAACTGCTGCAACCTTTCCGATTTCATCCCTTCCAAATTTCATGTAGCCAACCTCACCAAATCTGTCCTCAAGTCGCTCAAGCACCTCCTCAAACTCAAGATCTGTGTAGCCTGAGAAACCGATTTTTCTCCCTTTATACTCTCCAAAAGGCTCCTCAGGCTCAACACCAACCATCCTCAAAATCATTGCGTTGTTTCCTATCTCAGGGTGGGCATCGAGGGGAATGTGGGCTGCGTAGAGTGAGAGCTCATTTTCAAGCAAGAACTTCAACCTTTCCCTGATTATCCCTGAAACCCTCTCTATGCAGTTCCAGATTATGCCGTGATGAACGATAAGAATATCGGCATCAATTTCAACAGCTTTTCTGAATGCTTCCATCGAGGCGTCAACCGAGAAAGCGGCTCTCTCAACATTCCCAATCCCCTCAACCTGAAGACCGTTTACGCTTGAGTCCTGATATTCATCAATCCTGAGATAATCGTCGAGAAATTCTGCAAAGTCTCTCAGTTCCATGTAACTGATTTTTCAGGAAGGATAAAAAAGTATCTGAAGAACTTAGGGGTTACTGTCTTATACTTTCCCATCCAAGATTGAATCAGGTGATGCATATGGTGAGTGATGAGGAAGTTGTTGAAAAACTGAAAAAGGTTGTTGATCCCCACACAAGGCAGAGCGTGTGGGAAATGGGTCTTATTGAGGATCTTGAAGTGTCTGAAAACGAGGTCAATCTTGTCTTTCGTCCTTCCTCTCCTTTCTGCCCCATTGGGCAGCAGCTTGCAATGGCAATAAAGAGGAGTGTTGAGGAGCTTGGAATAAAGGCAAAGGTTAAGGTTACTGGGTATGTGAAGGAAAAAGAGCTGACTGAAATGCTCTGCAGGTGATTGCAATGGAGACCGTAGATGTTCGTGGTTTGCCACATCCTGAGAGGCCTCCTTTGATAATGCAAAAACTGAATGAACAGGGTGAGGTGGAGATCATAGTCGAGGTTGAGCCGAAACCACTGATGTCAATGCTCAAGCAGCAGGGCTACAGTATAGATTCAAAGTTTGATGGAGAGAAGTGGATTGTGAAAATCTGGAAGGAGTAACATGGTATCGGCAGTCTGGAAATCTCTTCCACTCAGATTTATCTATTCAGGGCTGATTTATCTCATAATCTCTTCAATTCTGGGACTGCTGGCCCTTTTTGACTTCTCCTTAAAGCCAATCCACTCCCACCTCATGCTTGCGGGGTTTGTTAGCTTAACCATAATTGGTTCAATGTATCAGCTCGTTCCGACTGTTACAGGCACAGAACTCAGAATAGGAGGTTTAGCTGAACTGAGCTTTTATCTTACAAACGCTGGAATTCTGGCACTTGTTCTTTCTTTTTTGGGGTATATCCCATTTTCAATATCTGGATCGGTTTACATTCTGGGAATACTGGCTTTCACGCTTGTTGTGCTCTCCACTCTAACTGAGATGAAGCTGAAAAGTATTGCTGTTCCATTTTTCACATTAGCAATAGTGTTTTACATTGCAGGAACTGTATATGGCGTTCTCGGGCTTAGTGGAAAAATCCCCTTCAGAATTGCAGTCCACAATCACATTCTGACTGCTGGATGGGTTGGCATAACAACGTTTGGAGGTTTGTATGAGCTTTTCCCGATGCTCGCTCTCAGAAAGCTGAAGAGCTTAAAGCTCGCATACCTCACATTCATTCTTCTGCTGTTTTCCCTTCCAGTGATGCTGTATGGTCTTCAGAACTCGATAGAGGATTTTGTCATAGTTGGAGGGGCTGGATATGCAGTATCTTTTGTCATTCTTGCAGCAAATCTGTTTGCAACTCTCGCAAGCAAATCTGAAACTCCTGCACCTCTCGACATAAGTGTCAAATTCTTTGTGCCAGCTCTTCTCTTCGGAATTGCAGGAGTTCTGACTGGATTACTGGATTTTGACAGATTCATCCACTCCCATCTCATGCTTGCTGGCTGGATATCTCTTACAATAATCGGTGCAGAGTATCACATAGTACCGATGATAACCTGGATGGAAAAGTATTCGATGATGCTTGGAGTTGAAAACGTACCCATGATTGGGGATCTGTTCAATCCCAAACTTGCAGAAATTCTGCTGATTATGTCAGTTTTGGGAGTATCATTACTGCTGATACCAGTGACAAGAGTGGTGGGAGGCATGCTCATGTTTGCTGTATTCATAATGTTTGCCTTCGATATGGTCATGGTACAGAAAAGGTAGCTCAGGCCATTTTAATTTCAGTAGCATTTCGATGTCGCAGTATCCCTCTCCAGCAGAAAGGTTAATAATGATATCTTCTGTTTGAGATATCAGCACAAATGTCGTGCAAAAACTGCGGAAAATGCTGCATTGAAATGGGGTGGAAAATTTTTGCAACGCCAGATGACATTGTGAGGTGGATAAAGGAAGGAAGGCAGGACATCTTAAAGCACGTTCTGGTTTATGAGTATTACGATATCCTGCATGGATATGTGTTTGAAGGTGGGGAAGTTTGGTTTGACGAAAATGGCAGAAAGCTTGAGCGATGTCCATTCATAAAGGAAAGAGATGGGAAGATCTACTGCAGAATACATGAAACAAAGCCTCAGCAGTGCAGAGAATACAGATGCTGGTAGCCGGCAATCCAAAAAACTTATAATATTTGACTGACCAGTTAGTCAAATGACAGGTTTATCGTTAAGAATCCTTGAGGCTGCCCTCAAGACCTACACTTCAAAGCCCCCACAAAATGTAAGCATTGATGAAATTGCAAGGGAAGCGGGAGTCTCCAAGGGAACAGTCTTCTATCATTTTAAAAACAAAAGAGAGTTTGAAAGGTGTGTCTTTATATATTCAATAGAGAAATACTTTTCGTGGGCGTATGATGAACTTGAAAGGAAGGAGACTGAAGCACTTAAAAGGACAATAAAGAAATCGCTCAAAATTGCGAAAGAAAATCCCAGACTTATGATTTTCTGGTATTATGTGCTGGAAAAGGAGCTCTTTTCAGGAGATACTGAATTTGCGCACAAGTTATACAGTCAGTGGTTTGGTTTGCTCTCATCACTCCTGAAAGACATGGGAGTGGAAAAGCCAGAGCAGACAGCCATCGTCCTTATGGCCATGCTCGACGGTATATCCATCTATTCCCTCTTCATTCCAGACCTCGACATCGATGAAATTGGAGATCTAATCCTTGAATTTGTGAAAGGGAGGTGTAAAAGGTGAATTTTGAAAGGATGTTTTTTCTGATATTGATACTGCTTTTCCTGGCAGGTTCTGCAGTTTCAGCATCGGCCCAGCCCGTTCTATCTCTGAGCTATCAGACAATCCCCGAAACGCCCATGCCGGGAGACGTCTTTGCACTGCAGATAAACATCGTCAACTCGGGATATGCGGTGAAGGATGTGAGGCTGACAGTTTCCGAAAGAGAGGAGAATCTGGCAATAATCTCCGGGGAAAATAAGCTGTCCTACCTGACCGTAAACATTGGGGAGCTCACCGGCTCTGCCTCAACCGCCATCAAGCTGAAAGCGGACAGGGAGGGCACATATCAGCTGAAGGTAAAACTCAGCTACAATTACGGGGCGGAAAGTCTTGAAGAGGTCATCCCGATTGTTGTGCTGGAAAAGCCCTCTTTGGTCATTGAGAAAATCTCCCAGCCTGTGCTTCAACCCGACAGCTCGGGAAAGGCTGTTCTGGAGGTAACAAACACTGGAGGGAATGCGAAGAACGTTGAAATAATCCTTGTAACTCCTGACGGTTTTGTGGCCAAGACTTCAAGAATGAGCTTTGATCAGTGGAGCAGTGGAGAAAAGAGGACCATTGTATTCAACATCTCCGCCAGCAAGGAGGTTCAGACGGGCGTTTATCCCGCAAAGCTTGTTTTCAGCTACTCAGACAAACTTGGAAATGCGTATCGGGAGGAGAGCCAGTTTGCAATCAGGGTTAAAGGTGAACCCGAGATCACCTTTTCCGGCTTCAAAACAAATCCTGAGAGGATTTATCCGGATGACGACTTCGTTCTCTCCCTGACAGTTGAAAATACAGGAAAAGATGATGCCAGGAATGTTGTTCTCTCTCTCAGCTATCCTGACAAGTTTTCAGGAGAGAATGAGGCTTTTGTGGGCACGTTGAAGAGGGGTGAAAAAGCAGAGGTGAGCTTCAAGCTCAAAGCCGACAGAAAGGCCGAGAGCAGAAACTATCCCTTCAGGCTCACTGTAAGATACATGGATAACGGCAAAATTAAGGAGAAAAACTTCGATTTCTCCCTCTTCGTTGACGCTCTTGGCAGCATAAATCTCGACATCTCAGGCCTTTACTTCTCGCCAAAGAAAGTGGCTCCTTCGTCTGACTTCACCCTCTCATTGCAGATAGAAAACGCAGGAAAGCAGGATGCAAAGGCTGTGGCCGTTAAGCTCATACTGCCTGAGGGATTCGAGGGCAAGAACCAGTACTTCATAGGAACCCTTGAAAGCGGAGATTCCGCCACCTCAACCTTCGACCTGATAGCTCCGGATAAAGCTGGAGAATACAGAGTTAAGGCCGTAATCACCTACATGGATTCTGCCTTTGAGAAGTACAGCGTCGAGAAGGAGTTTTCAGTATATATTTTCCCCGAGGCCAGCAACACGACCGGATTTATCGCTCTGGCCATAGTAGCCGTGCTCGTAGCTGGAGGTTACCTCTGGAGGCGGAAGGCTAAATGAATGAGCTGTTAAAGCTCATTGACGTCTGGAAAACCTACCGGATGGGTGCTGTGGATGTGCACGCATTACGGGGGATAGATCTGGAGGTGAAGAGGGGAGAGTTTGTTGTTGTGCTTGGCCCCTCGGGTTCTGGAAAGACGACATTGCTGAACCTTGTTGGAGGAATTGACACGCCAACAAAGGGGGACATACTCTTCAACGGCGTCAACGTGTCCTCTCTCGACGAATCGGAGCTAACAATGCATCGAAGGAAAAACGTGGGCTTCATCTTCCAGTTTTTCAATTTGATTCCGACTCTGACAGCGAAGGAGAACGTTCTTCTGGCTGCCGAGCTCGTGGAAAATCCGAGAGACGTTGACGAGGTGCTGGAAATAGTTGGGCTCAAGCAGAGGGCAGAGCACTTTCCATCCGAGCTGAGCGGAGGGGAGCAGCAGCGGGTTGCCATTGCGAGGGCTCTTGTGAAAAGTCCACCACTTATACTGGCTGACGAGCCCACAGGAAGCCTTGATTTCGAGACGGGAAAGGTGGTTCTGAGGGTTATGAGGGACATAAACAGGAATGAGGGCGTTACCTTCATCCTGGTAACCCACAACTCGGTCATTGCGGAGATGGCAGACAGGATCGTCCATCTGAAGGATGGTAGAGTTGCCCGAATAATCGTAAACGAGGAGCCTGCTGAACCAGAGGAGCTCTCGTGGTAACATGAAGGCAATCAGAACCCTGAACCTGAAGGTCTTCAGAGACCTCAAGTCACAAAAATGGCAGTTTGCAGCGGTAATCTTTCTGGTTTTTCTTGGTGTAGCGTTATACACCTCTTTCTACATGTCCTACCTGAACCTCAGCAAGACCTATGACACCTTTTACGAGAAGACCAACTTTGAAGATCTGGCTGTGACGCTCAATCCAGCCAGTCCTGCCCCTGAAAGGCTGCTTTCAGAGGTCAGGAAAATTGATGGGGTTGAAGAGGTTTACGGCAGACTGTCAGCCTATGGAACCTTTGAGAGGGAAAATAACAAGGTA
>JALUWC010000381.1 GCA_027019885.1 Geoglobus sp. | reverse complement strand
GATTATTCCATTCTAATCTCTTTGTTTTTCTATTCGTTCTTACTGAGAGTAAAGCTACATTATATTTTTTAGCTATCTCTATAGCATTGCTAATATCTTCATTACCCATTTCTACTCACCTCCCCGCGTCATCATTAAAATCAACAAGGTTACCGCTTCGGTAACCTTCCATTCAAATTCATTACTTGTCATGATAGCCTCCTTTATTTTTAATTCTTCCTCAGGGGTTGTATCCCCAAATCTTGCCCTTGAAATTAAATAAGCAGCCTTTGGCAGGATAAGAACCTTCTCATCTCTAAATCTTCTGGCAAGGCTTAGAAGCCTGTAGAAGAAGGTCTTTGGTAGTTTCTTTTCATTTACTACAAAATGATCTTCCTGTTTGTCTAAAAATTCAGTGAATAACTCAATCCTTTCTAAAACTCTTCTCATATGAGACCATTTAAAGGGAAGAGCTTTAAAAAAGAGTATGGCATTTTTTGTTCTGTCATTTCGGTCCTCTCTATATTCTTTTGCTTTTTCTTCAGCCCTTCCGGCATCTCTGGCAAATTGATACACTGGATGTTTTTCGTCATTTATTGCTATTCCGCCAGAGATTGTAATGTAGGGATGACCTGTAAATTTTCTAAAATACTCATTTATGTCCAAGGAGGCTTCTATTACATCAAGCCAGTGGCCAATAATAAAAAGATCATCACCACCCGAATAGACTATCGAGAGTTTGCGACCGGTGTTTTTCACACCTCTGTCTGCAATATCTACAGGTGAATCTATCTCTTTTCCCTCTACAATGTTGTTCAGGTAGTATTTAAAAAACTCATTAAACCTTCTCGATATGACAGCCATTCTCGAAAATGTCCTATCCTCTGGAGCCACTGCCTGTGAAAATATCTTTCCAAGATAGTCCACATCCATTCTTAAAACTCCGATTCTCTTTATCCCATAAATATTTGACACATCGCTGAGTTCTTCCATCTCTGGGTGTTGATACATTCCAATTGGAAGATGCACGGCTTCAGGATGAATATAATGATCTGATACAAAATCATTAATTCTATACAGTGCCTCAGCATTTTGGACTAATTCCTTTTTATAGCCACCGAGGATATAGTATTTGTTATCAACTTTGATGAAATTGTCCACAGGTGGCTGATTTTCAAATTTATAAATTATTGGACAATCTTTTTTAGAAAATTTCTGCAACATTTTCCCAAGATGAAGCTGGTCAAAGCATGGTTGACATGCACTAATCTCTTCGTCTTCAGAGGCTAAAGGCCTTAGAGGAAGGTCATCTCTAAAACATATCTCACAGAAGTCGGTAAGGGCATGAGGCTTTTTTACTTCTAAGGCTTTGTGCAGCTGGTCTTCCCATTTCTTCTTTTTTAGTTCTTCAAGTTTTTCTGTAAGAGATGACCATAACGATGAAACATCTTGTTTTTTGTCCTTTTTATTTGTAAATACATCTGGATGGAAGGACTCACAGGCAATGTGAACCTGAAGTTCTCCCCGGAACTCATTTAAAAGAAATCTGTTAATTTTTTCTTTTGCTAATCTTATTGCCTTGTGTGCAGAAGGTGTATTATGAGAAAGGATATAAAAATGCCCACCACCCGAAAATATAATGTTACATCTGGATAGATTAAGTGCTTTAATAAGTTCAGAGATTATGTGTTCTGTTAGAAGTTCAAGGTAAAATGATCTTCCTTTTAAGGACTTTAATGCACCTTTTGATGTAATGGTATAAATAAATTTTTGAATGCCTGAAATGTCTCCTCCTATAAGTAAATATGGTTTAGTATCTTGAGGAACCTCTAAAATTTCATCTTTTAAAACCTCA
>JALUWC010000380.1 GCA_027019885.1 Geoglobus sp. | reverse complement strand
TTGAGGACCTCCTGCTCATAAAGGGGCTTGGCAAAGGGGCGGTGAGGGCTCTGGCCCTTATAGCTGATCTCATCTACAACGACCACTTTGACAGGCAAGATCCGGCCAAGTACAGCTTCGCACTGGGCGGGAAGGATGGGGTGCCTTTCCCTGTGGACAGAAAGAGCTACGACGAGGTCATTCAGTTCATGAACGAGGTTGTTAAGCAGGCTGACCTTCAGGGCTTTCAGAAGGCGGAGCTGCTGAAGAAGGTGGGGAGGTTACGAGTATAGCGTACCAGATTGAAGTTAAGGCGAAGGCGAAGGGCTGGAGGAGCGGGATGAGAGAGGAAAGGCCTACCATAGCCACTGTCACCATAAACAGAAGCAGACTGGATGGTTTTTTAAAAGAGAAGCGTATTGAAGCTGCAAGGGCGTCGAAAACTCCTGTGTCGAGTGCAATCAGTATGAAGCGGGAAGGGAAGGTTATTGCTGCCACGAAGATGATGGCCACTGCAGATATGAGGATCGGGATAACCGAGCTCACGATTCCGGTAAGAAACAGAAAGGGCAGAGATGCTACCAGAATTGCTATGGATATGAGTAGTTCGAGAGCGAGCATTCTCGGAGTGTAGAGGTAACCGAAGTGGAAAAAGTCGCTGAAGGAAAAGCTCCCGGTTTTTGCGATTTTGAGAGAGGCTCCCACCATCCCGGCGACTA
Source organism: Geoglobus sp. (assembly GCA_027019885.1). GTDB lineage: Archaea > Halobacteriota > Archaeoglobi > Archaeoglobales > Archaeoglobaceae > Geoglobus. The sequence continues at coordinate 1,141 of JALUWC010000380.1, read as the reverse complement.
TGAATATCATGATAACGAAGGCTATGGAGCCGAAGATTATGAATGCCATGAAGAATTTAACCGGATTCAGCATGACGATGTCGTACATTTCCCTAATTATCTCCTCATCGCTCTTTTCTGTTAGCTGTGAAAGCTCCGTGAGCTTCTCCGGAGGAATGACGCTGGCAAGCCCAATAGCCAGGAAGAGGTAGATCATGAACGAAAGAATGATGGGTGGAATAACGATTTTCAGATTCCTGACAAAAAGTTTTATGCCTGACAAAAGCACTTCCAGCAAGTGCGGCATGTGCATCAGTTCAGCACGGGAAATATAAGCTTTGGGCTGCTGGTGGTGTTTAAACTGAAACAGGAAGAAGGACAGGAGGCAAGAAAGTGAGGACCTTCACAGTTGCCCTTTTCAGACCGGCAGAGTATCTCGAAGAGACCAGAAGAGTGATGGAGGAAAAAGGGTTTGAAGTCCTTGCAACCCCCTTTATTGCAGCAGAGGTGGATGAGAAGGCGTTAAGAGAGCTCGGAAGGCTTGATGCTGAAGTTCTGATAATTACGAGTCAGACTGCAGCGTCAATACTGCTGGAAAGAATGCCCGAGATATTTGAGGGCAGAGGAGTGATAGCCATAGGTAAAAAAACTGCAGATGTGCTGAGAAAGGCAGGCATTGAGTCAAAAATCCCTCCAAAATTTGATTCCGCCAGCATTTACGCCCACTTCAGGGATGAGTTGAAGGGAAGAAAGGTGGCGATTCTCAGGAGCGATAAGGGGAATGAAGTGCTGCTGAAGCTCAAAGAATTTGTTGAGCTCCAGGAAATTCAGATTTACCGGATTGTGAAGCTTAAGGGAGAGGAGCAGAAGAGAGCGGTTAAGGCGGTGGTGAATGGGGAAATTGATGCTGCAGTCTTCTCCAGCAGGATGATGGTTCAGGCATTCATGGAGGTGGCTGAGGAGCTGGATGTGAAGGATGAAGCAATCAGGTCGCTGAACGGGATTGTTACCATTGCCATCGGGCCACCTACGAGGGACGAGCTCAGCAGCTACGGTGTTGAAGCTCTAATGCCTGAAGAGTACACTTTTGATGGCGTCGTGAGTTTGCTGGAAGATTTGGTTAGAGTTAAAGGCAATCAACAATTTTGAAAACTCAGGGATG
>JALUWC010000379.1 GCA_027019885.1 Geoglobus sp. | reverse complement strand
GATTATTCCATTCTAATCTCTTTGTTTTTCTATTCGTTCTTACTGAGAGTAAAGCTACATTATATTTTTTAGCTATCTCTATAGCATTGCTAATATCTTCATTACCCATTTCTACTCACCTCCCCGCATCATCATTAAAATCAACAAGGTTACCGCTTCAGTTGTCTTCCATTCAAATTCATTGCTCGTCATAATAACCTCCTTTAACCTTAATTTATCTTCTGGAGGCACATCTCCCAGTTTTGCCCTCGAAATCAAATATGCAGCCTTTGGAAGAACCAGAACCCTTTCATCCCTGAACCTCCTTGCAAGGCTTAATAACCTATAAAAGAATGTTTTAGGTAGTTTATTCTCATCTATTCCAAGATGCCCCTCCTGTTTTCTGAGAAAACCTACAAATAAATTAACCCTTTCCACTATCCTGTCTATATCTTCCCATTTAAAAGGAAGCCCTTTAAAGAAGACAACAGCATCCTTGTCCCTTCCATTATCTACTTTTTTGTAATGTTTTGCTTCGTTTTCCGCACTGCCAGCATCTCTTGCATATTGATAGACAGGATATTTATCTCCATTGATTGCTATACCACCTGAGATAGTTATAAAGGGATTTCCAGTAAAGTCTTTGAAGTGTCTCTGAATATCTACTGCCGTCTCTATTACCTCAAGCCAGTGACCAATGATAAAAAGGTCGTCACCACCAGAGTAAACTATAGAGACCTTCCGTCCATTTTCCATCACACCTCTTTCTGGCAAATCTAATGGAGAATCAATCTCTTTTGCTTCCACAATGCTATTTAAGTAATATTTAAAAAACTCATTGAGTTTTCTTGAAATGGAGGCCATCCTTGAAAAGGTTCGGTCTTCTTCTGAAACCGCAGAAGAAAATATTTTCCCAAGGTTATCCACATCCATCCTCAAGACCGCAATCCTTTTTATCCCGTAACTGCCTGATACATCAGTAAGTTCCTGCATATCTTCATGTTGATATATACCCAGTGGCAAAAACATTGAGTTTGTGTGTAAGTAGTGTCCGGGATTATAGTCGTTAACTCTGTAAATCATCTCTGCATTTTCTGCAATATCATTCATATACCCACCGACAAAATAATAGATATCATCAATTCTTATAGCCTTCTTTTGTCCTAACCCTGGTTCATTAGTTAATCTGTAAATAACTGGATACTCTTTCTTTGAAATTCCAGTAAGCATTCCACCAAGACAAAACTGGTCATGACAGGGCTTGCATACCTTCAACTCCTCATCTTGTTGAGGAAGAGAGAGCAAGTCTAAATCATCTCTAAAACAGATTTCACATGAGTCAGTAAGGCTTTTGGGTTCAGCAATCTGCAGAACGTTTGGAAGATGAGCATTCCATTTTTTCTTTTTCTTCTGCTCAAGTTTTTCTGTCACTGCTCTCCACAAATCTGAGACATCCATTTCTTTGTCTCTCTTACTTGTAAATGTGTCAGGATGGAAGGGCACATAATCAATATGGACCTGTAATTCTCCATGAAACTCCTCAAGCAAAAAATCATTAATTTTGTCTGATACGGTCTTAATAGCCCTTACTGCAGAAGGTGTATTATGAGAAAGGACATAAAAATGGCCTCCACCAGTAAATATGATATTACAGCGGGTAAGGTGAAGGGATTTTATAAGTTCTGCAATTACATGTTCAGTAAGAAGTTCAAGATAGAAGGACCTTCCCTTAAGGGACTTTAATGCACCTTTTGATGTAATGGTATAAATAAATTTTTGAATGCCTGAAATGTCTCCTCCTATAAGTAAATATGGTTTAGTATCTTGAGGAACCTCTAAAATTTCATCTTTTAAAACCTCA
>JALUWC010000378.1 GCA_027019885.1 Geoglobus sp. | reverse complement strand
CGATGTGGAAGATCTTGAAACTGCATTTACTCTCTTTAAGATAGGCTTAACAGTACCAAAGCCTTCTTTCTCCATCGCCTTGGCTATTTCATACGGAACCCAGAGATAGTCTTTTCTTATCGGTGCGGATCTTGGCACAGGCACGAGAATCGTGCTGTCAGGAGAAAAACCCGAAAGGATTGCCTTCCATTTAGCCAAAAAGAATTTTGCTACAAGCTGAGAGGCATAAATCTCACCCAAAGATGGCAGGTTTAGGCTCCTTTCGTTCTTAATGTCAATCATAAGACGTTTAGCAATTTTACCTTTTTCTGTAGTGCTTTTTGGGCAGTACGAGAACAGGGAGCAAAAATCCAGCTTCTCCAGCAACATACGTCACGCTTCGATTTTCAGCTTTTCTGCGATAGGTATCTCTTCTGAGGGAGGTAACATCTCCTCCACAACGTACTTCAGATCGTCAATGCTCTCCAAAATGATCGCTCCATATTTCCTCATCTTGCCAACCCACTCTAAGTCCTTCTTGGCGAGCAACTTCCAGAGGAAAAGGGGTTTTCCCAGTCGCAGTGTCTCCCACCCCTGGGAGATTACTCCACTCGTTTTTCCGGCTTCAACGATAATACTTGCATCTGAAATAAGTGCCATTGTTCTGTTTCTGATAACAAAGTGCTTTGGCTTTGTAACCCAGCCGAGAGGATACTGGCTGATCGCCAAGTGCTCCTTCATTATCAGCTTTTGCAGATCTTTATTTTCTGGAGGGTAAAACCTGTTGAGGTGGGTGCCGAGGACTGCAATCGTTTTTCCTCCTCTTTCTATAGCTGTTTTGTGAGCTATGGTGTCAATACCCCTTGCAAGCCCGCTCACGATTACCACATCCCTCTCGACGAGGTATTCTGCAATCTTCTTTGCGGCTTGGACCCCTTCTGATGTAAGGCTCCTCGTTCCTATCACTGAAACTCGTGGCTCTGGCAGAGGTATTCTCATTGATCCGGCAACGTACAGTACCTTTGGAGCGTATTTTTTCTCGAATTCGTTCAACTTACGGCCTAAGAGCTCAGACGGTGTAAGCTTTTTTATTCCCAGCTGTTTTTCAACCTCTTCAAAGCTCCTCAGGTCACCAAAATTTACCATCTGGTTATTTTTTAGAATTTTGAAATTTAAAAGGTTTGGGGTGGTTAAATACCTGTCTCAATATCAGAGCCTTTACCAATTTTCTCACTAATACGTAGATTCACCAAAGATCTCTGTTTTACAGGATTTTAAAGGATTAGTTCAGTCTTTTAATCGAAAAACCTTTCAATTTCAAGCTGAAGTGGATGGAAATAGCATTCATTGGACGGAACATAATCAAAAGATTGTGAGCTTGCAGAACAGAACTTACGGCAATATAATAACAGTCGAATTAGCTTTCATGAGAATTAAGACAACAAATTTCTTGCCAAAAATTCTGACGCCCTTAAATTCCCCATTTGCGACAATCCTTTCAAACATGGTTTATCAGAACTGGAATTTTCACATTCGATGACAAAATGCTGTTATTCACGGGCAGAATCTGATTGCTGAAGGATTTCTTTAAACCTCTTCTTCCTCATCGAATATCGTCTTCCCGAACGGCTCCCCTCCTTTAACCTCTACAGGAGCTTAAAGCTGCTTGCCACTTTGAGGTCAACACCTTTTTAATGATTCTTTCACATCCCATCTTCTTCTGAAATCTGTTGGTTTCCTGTAGCTTGCAAACCTTGCAAGGACAATAAATTTTTTAACCCGGAAATTTTCACAATGAAAAATTACGAAAGATTTAAATCACGTTAACGTAAATTTTGCGACGGTGAAATTATGGTGAGGGTTGC
>JALUWC010000377.1 GCA_027019885.1 Geoglobus sp. | reverse complement strand
CATAGCCGGTTATACTGATCCAAACTGGAGAGCATTGTGCAGGATTATTGGAAGAGACGACCTTTCCGAGAAGTATTCGACCATAAAAGACAGAACCAACCCCGAGAACTGGATACCGATGACAAGAGAGATTGAGAAGTTCACAATGCAGCACACAAGAGAGGAAATACTCAAACTGTGGCTGTCGTTCAAGGGAGAGGGCGTTACAGTTGCAGGAGAGGTTCTGAAGCCCATCGAAACCATAAAGTTCAATCACTGGTACGAGAGAGGAGCTTTACTCAGGTTCAGGGATAGGGATTATGGAGAAATACTGATCCAGGGAACCCCGGCAAAGATGAGTGAAACACCACCGAGAGTCAAGTGGGTATGTAGGGCTATAGGTGCGGACAATCTCTACGTTTACAGCAAACTCCTGAATATTGATGTGAAGGAGCTTGATGAGCTGAAAAGGGGTGGAGTTGTGTGATCTCAACTCTGGATTTTTCAAATTTTTTGTTATGTCAAAGCTTGCATGATTTGGATGAATCAGAGCCAGCAGTTTTATAAAGCATCAAAACCGGAACATCTATCGTGGCCACGCTAACAGCTCTCGTGTGGAGGGAAGGAGATCAGTACGTTTCAAAATGCCCCGAGTTTCAGAAATTCCTCATTACTCAATCCTGCCTGTTTTAAAATGGATAAAAGCACTCCGTTGGAATGTTCTTTTTTCTCGGAATTATCACTAATCTGGTTTCTGTACATGGCAATGTGGCTTCCCTTGCCTCTTTTTGGTGCGTAGGCAAATCCAGCTGTGGAGAATATTGTGAAACATAGTCCATTCATGATATTCACTTAACTATGCAAGGAAACTCACAATGCAATACTGGTTCAATCCGATCATTCCGAGTTTGAAGAAAAAGAGTTTTTACAGTATTGAACAAAACTGTAAACGCATGCAGGTTCAGGCTGAGCTGAGGGAGGAATGCATACTTAGAGGATTGTTTCCAGCCCCATTACTCTAATTAATGTTTGTGTATTGTCAGATCTGTGATTTTAGCTACTATAAGGATTTATACCAAAACTTTCATAAACACACAACATGATGGACTACTAACCGTTCCCAGATTCATAGATGAGCTCATTGATCGAATAAAAGAGCAAATTGAACCGTCTGTAGTGTTGATTTCCCAAATAAACCCACATGCCGGGGTTGCAGAGAGGCACTGCGCCGGCCTTGAGAGCCGGTGCCCATTTCGGGCTCCTGGGTTCAAGTCCCAGCCCCGGCGTCAGCATCTTCTCCTTTTTCCAAGCTTTTCCGCAGCCATCACGCCGTATCGTATAGTCTTTTCCTTCTTGATGCGCGCTCTGCTTGTACTTCCTTCTGTAGGGAGCCTTCATGATTAACTGGGTGATATTTCAGATTTGTAACTCTTATGAAAGTGCTGATTGAGTGTAATGCTCCTTCTGAGGATGAATGTCTGATATGAGATCTGTATTGAAAAGCTCCTGCGATTCCGGAGCATTGCTGATATATCCAAGCCTGACCATAAGCTGAGAAAGCTTCATTGTGCTTTCAATGTATTCTTCAGGTAGTGAAGCACAGTACTTCGGGCTGATATTGAGAATCTCCTTTACTGTTGAGGGGCTGAGTTCGTGTCTCAAATACCTGCTCAGGATCATTGATACAAATTCTGTGCTCTCCCTGAGAATGTTTACAGCCCACTCGTGCTTTATCAAAAAATCCCTTACCTCTTCTGGATTCTCATCGACAAATTTCTTTCTCACAACTATTCCATAACTCGGATTCCATGGCCATATTTCAGAAGGATGAACAAGAATTTTTGCCCCATATTTTTTCGTCAGAACTGCA
>JALUWC010000376.1 GCA_027019885.1 Geoglobus sp. | reverse complement strand
CCTCTCTCAACACAGCATCCTCAACCCTCTCTCCATACTCGACAATCCCCCCTGGAAGAGCATAGTAACCTCTGAATGGATCGTTTTTTCTTTTTACAAGAACTATGCCCTCCTTGTATGGCACAACTCCATCAACGGTAAGTGTTATGCATCTCATCGACAATGTTTCTCCCCTTTTTCAGATAAATCTTTGCCATTCTGATTGAGAAGTCTATGTCTCCCACCATTGAGAGGTCATGGGCATCGCTTCCAAAGGAATATAACAGCTTTTTGCTGCTGCAGAGCTTCAAAAAGCTTTCTGGGGGAGAGCTGTGATAGCTGTTCACTTCGATGGCAACTCCATTTTCGATGGCAAAGTCAATTATCTCCATATCCAGCTCAGGAATGTTTGAGTTAAAGGAGAACATACCAGCATGCATGTGCCCGATGATATCAACATCATTTTTCAGAATACACATCTTTATTCGCCTGTAAACCTCTCTGACAGGCAGGTGAGTGTGAACTGACGCTATCACAAGATCAAATTCATGTTCAGGCAAAATGATTTTTCCATCCTCAAGAATTCCACATTCAACAGCGTCCAGAATTCTGATTCCGTACCTCTCCTGAGCATTCATTATTTCTACTCTTCTTCTCTTTGCCTTCTTTTCATTCAGACCTCTTGGATGGTCAGTGGAGTGATCAGCTATTCCAATAATCTTCATTCCCCTCTCTCTTGCCCTTCTTGTTATCTCATCAATGATGGCATCTCCATCTGAGTATGTACTGTGTATGTGCAGATCCACGGCGAATGTCTTATATTCAGTTAATAAATTTCCCGTTTATGCTTGAATTTCTGTCGGTTGCACTGATGCTCGTTTATGTTTTCACAGGTAAGAGAGTCATTGGGTTTGCTGGATGGTTTCTGTTCGGGATTTCATGGCTTGTTAAGGTTCAATATTACATGGGAATTTCAGATTACTACAACGTGACCATAATGGTTGGAGCATTCTCTATTTTCACATTCATCGGGCTGACTATCCTGAAATCAAAAAATGATGGAATATTCAAGAGTGCTACCTCCGTTGCAGCTGTCTCATCACTCGTATATTTTGTTTTCGCTTTAACACCTCTCGGATTCGCCCTGATCTCCCATACATCAGATATGACGGTCAGATTTGCACATTTTATTGGCTTTGATTTTTACAGACAATCCTACGAATTAATAGAGTACAACGGAAGATATGTTGAGATAATCCTCGCATGCACCGGCATTGAAAGCATGGCTCTCTTTACCGGAATTGCTGTATCCACATCTGCAGATTTAAAAAGGAGGGCGAAGGCGTTTTTGGTCTCTGTTCCAGTTATATACATTCTCAATCTGCTGAGAAATATATTCATAGTGGCTGCTTTTGGTGATGGGTGGTTTGGAGCGCCTGACTACAGTTTTTACATTGCACACCACGTCATATCAAAAATTCTCGCAACACTTGCACTGATATTGATCTCTCTTGGCGTGTTCAGATTTCTACCTGAATTTGCAGATCTGATATTCTCCCTCAAAGATGAGGTGGTGAAAACTTGGAGCGGGCAGGATTGAAGATTGTGGTTCTTTTGATTGCTATATCACTGATTTTGTGGGTCGTAGATCCAAAAATATCACTGATTTTACTGGTTTTTGCCGTTTTTCTTGTTTACTTTTACAGAGACCCTGAAAGGGAGATAGGAGAGGGAGTTGTATCCCCCGCAGACGGAAAAATTGTCGATATCTCGGACAGAAGAGTTGAGATCTTCATGGGCATATTTGACTGTCATGTGAACAGGAGCCCGTGTGATGGTGTTGTTGAGAAAATAGATCATTCTGGAGGGAGA
>JALUWC010000375.1 GCA_027019885.1 Geoglobus sp. | reverse complement strand
GTCATACCACTCCTTGTCGTAGACAATCTCTTTATACTCCGTCATGAACTCCCATTGTCCCAATAGGATTTAAACTTTACGAATATCAGAAAAATTCGGTAAAGTTCTTTACAATTTCAATTCAGCTAAATAAATACCCAGTACAAAATTGGATATCCACCTGCTATTTATCACGTAAAACCTTCTCAAGAGCGATTATTCCGGCTCCATATGCTCCAACAATCTGAGGTTCTTCTGGCACCTTTATTTTCACTCCAAGCTCATCTTCAAGAGCTTTAACAACTCCCCTGTTCTTCGCCACTCCCCCGGTCATCACCACATCCTCAGCTATGCCTATCTGCCTGACAAGCCCGGAAACCCTCTTTGCTATCGCTCTATGGAGTCCAGCAACAATATCCTGCACATCTTTGCCTTCAGCAAGAAGTGATACGACCTCACTCTCAGCAAAAACCGTACAAACACTCGTTATCTCAACAGGAGTTTCAGACTTCAATGCAATCTCCCCCATCTCATCAAGCTTTATTCCGAGGGTTGATGCCAGAACCTCAAGAAATTTTCCTGTTCCTGCTGCGCACTTGTCATTCATTGTGAAGTTAACAACCTTGCCTGAGTCATTAAGCCTCATGACCTTTGAGTCCTGACCTCCAATATCTATTACAGTGTGACAGCTTTCAAAAAGCTTCTTTGCCCCTTTCGCATGGCATGTTATTTCGGTAACCTTCTCATCTGCAATGCCGGAAAGAGCGAGATTTCTGCCATAGCCTGTTGCTATAATGTATGTGATCTGATCCCGTTCAATTCCAAGACTATTGAGGCATTTCTGAAGGACTATCCCTCCAATTTCCCTTATCTTCGCTCCTGTTCTGTCAATCTGGAACCCAACAATGTCTGTCTTCTCGTTGACTATACAGACCTTTGTTGCGAGAGATCCAATGTCTATTCCTGCGAAGTACATCACACCACCCATGGAATAACTGAAATAAATAGTTTCAGGAGATGGATTCCAGAAATGCATCTATCTGTGTTTTTGCCCTCTCCATTGGCATAACCCTTGGATCACACTGCGGGGCTTCAAGAATCAGGCTCTGGACTCCAAGATCTTCGCCAAGTCTTTCTGCGAGGGGTCTTATTATCATTGATGTTATCCTGCATCCTGTGTTCTCAAGAAGCAACGCTCCATTGATGTCCGCCTTCTTTGCCGTCTTTATCACTCCATCAAGCATTTCATAGCTTGAGTTTGTGAAGTGCATTGACCTCCTCACCATGCTCAGGTATGGATCTGAGCTGTCAGCTTTATGGACAGAAGCATTCACATACAGATTGACAGGGAAGTTTGCCCCCATGCTCTCACAGTACTGATAGATCTGGAGGGAGTGCCATGGAACGATTCCAAAGGTGAGAAGCCTGTGTTTCTCCTCAGAGACTCCCTCTCTCTTTTTAACCCTCTCCTTTATTATTTCATAGGCGTTCTCGCAGAACTCCAACGCATAATCGCTTCCGAGAACAAAGAATGCAATGAAAACAAGATCTGAAATCTCTCTCTGACTTCCGGGAGTTGGCTTAGACATCATCAGGTTGAGAATCTTTATCAGAAGCTCTGAGGTCTTCTCAGATTTTCTGAATACCTCCTTGAACTTTTCCTCATCGGCCTCTCCTGCAATGCCTGAAAGAAAATCAACAAGCCCCTTGAGACTCTCAACTGTGTACTCCACATAAAGCTCATCTGCCCATTCTGCTTCCTTCGTCAGCTCATCGGGGTTTTTTAAAGAATCAGTTGTCCAGTAAGGATAGTTGACGGTGTATTTAGGTATGCGGTGATACCTTGCAAAAACCTCTGCCATTTCGTGGTGAGCAACGCACAAAGCTCTTGAAGAGACTATAAAATCGGGCTTCGGCATCAAAGGCGGTGTGGCTTTTTCAGGAGTCTCGATCATGCCTATGGTTGTTTTGAAGTAATCACACAGAAAATGGCCATAGCCCGAGGAGATTGATGTGTCTATTAAATCAACCGATGAACCTCTTGCTGCGCAGTAAGCTGAGTACTGCTCTGGAAATGCAGGCACAACATCGAATATGTATGTGAGTTCTGAAGGATGAAATGAGAAGAACCATCCTACCGGTCTGCTGTTTTTCAGCAGTTCATTCTGCCTGTCAAGGTGTTTCTTGAAAAGCTCCCTGTAGAGGTTCTTGTAGCCCAAGGGTGTCCAGTTTTTCTTCATTCAACCACCTCCGTGGGCCTCAACAAAAGCTTCTATTCTCGTTCGATACTGCTCAATCGAGAGCGGAAAATCAAGATCAAGAACAAGAACTGGAACATCCATCTCCCTCACTATCCAAGGACATTGATGTCCGCACACCTCACACCCTCTGTCCTTCAGCAAAACAATTGCCTCAGCCCTGTTTTCCTTCATCTTTTTCCTTATGAATTCCAGTCTCTCCTCAACGGACAGCTCGGTGTTGCCTGATGTCATGACGCAGGCTGTGCATCCAGAATATCTCTGTGCGAGGGCATTAAATCCCTTGCCTCTAACATTCCCCGTGAAATACCCTGCTGAGGTGCACAGATCATCTGATACGACGACCATTCCGCTTTCCTCTATAAGCCTGAGAAGGGTGAGATTGTAAAAATCAGTTCCCGACAGATGGACTCTTATCTTGTAATCTGAGAAGCCATCATGCTCTTTGAGCATTTCAGGAAGTTTTTCAGCCATTGAGATGAAATCTTCCTTCAGCATGGAAAGAGAGGCAAGCATGAGTGCTATGAACTCATCTGCTCTGATCTTTGGCTTTTCATGAGCTCTCAGCCTTTCAAACTCATGGCAGAGGTCCCTGTATCTGTTGTAGGTATCTATTGAAGTGGAAAGTCTCTCTTCATCAAATTCTGCTGAGAGAAAAGATGAGAGGTGCTTTGTAAATCTTTCAAGCTCTTTGGCAAAGAATCTTTCAGAAACCTCATCTCGAACGTAAGGAAACTGGACAAGGTAACTGAACTCAGGCTTCATGTAAAATCTGTAGGCTGAGAAGAGGTGAATTTTTGTGTCATCTGTTGTTGCACTCACAACCCCATCAACAAAGCTGAAATCTCCTCTCAAACCTCCTTCCATCACATTTCTTGCGTAGTTGCAGGTCCAGCTTGGAATTTTGGAATTTGCAAGATTTGTGTTACCATAATTTCCGAACATTCTGATTGGTATCGCATCAAAAGCGTGAATTATCTCCTCAGGCACATTATTGCACATCGTTCCAAAAATCTTTTTGCCTTCATTTCTGTATTCTTTCAGCTTTGACCTTTCCTGAAAAATACTGTAAAAAATTTTGAATGGTTCTCTCATTTCAATACCACCGATTACTGGCTTTCAGCTTTCTTCCTCTCCTCATCTCTGAGCACTCTTCTAAGAATCTTTCCAACAGGTGATTTAGGCAGTTCATCCCTGAACTCAACAATTCTTGGAATCTTGTATTTCGCAAGATGTTTCTTGGCAAACTCCATGATTTCCTCCTCAGTTGCTGTTTCACCCTCTTTCAGAACAATGAACGCCTTGACAGTCTCTCCCCTGTATGGATCGGGAACACCTATTACCGCGCATTCCTTCACCTTGGGATGCATGTAAAGCACTTCCTCAACCTCTGAAGGATAGATGTTGTATCCTCCGGCAATTATCATGTCCTTCTTTCTGTCAACTATGTAGATGTAGCCATCCTCATCCATGTATCCCATGTCTCCAGTGTAAAGCCAGCCATCCCTTATTGACTCCTTCGTCTTCTCAGGATCGTTCCAGTATTCCTTTATTATCTTCTTGCTCCTCAGAACAATCTCACCAACATTGTCCTTTCCGAGAGGCAAATCCTCCCCAGTCTCAGGATCAACTATCTTTATCTCCACACTCGGCACAGGCATTCCAGCACTTCCAACCTTTATTATTCCATGAACCGGATTGCTCGTACCAATGATTGCTGCCTCGGTCAGTCCCCACTGTTCTATGACCGTTGCATCCGGCATCAGATTTTTGACTTCTCTCAGCAGTTCAATCGGCACAGGAGCTGAACCAACGCTTATCACTCTGACTGATGACAGATCTGCCCTTTTAACATGGGGATGATTCACAATCGCAACCAGATGGGTTGGAACGCAGTGAACCTGTGTTATGCTGTATCTCTCTATCGCCCTTATGAACTCCCCGGCATCGAAGTAGGGAAAAAGAACAACAGTTCCTCCATTCATGAAGACATTCATGTTGCTTGTCCATATGCCGTTGCCATGAAACATTGGCATCAAGCCTGAGAAAACATCCTTGCCCCTTCTTATGTCCAAGCAGGCGGAGAATATCTTCGCATCTATCATGAGGTTTCTGTGGGTGTACACAGCTCCTTTCGATCTTCCCGTTGTTCCGCCTGTGTATGTTAGAGATGCGACATCCTCAGGCTTCAGATCCTTTTCAGGCTTCTTGGGCTGGTATTTAAGCAGATTATCAAAGTACAGAACGTGATTCTTTTCTTTTATTTCACTCTCATGAAGCATAGGTAGAAATCTTCTTGCAGTTGGAGATATGAAATCTCTCAGATTCGTGAGAATTATGTATTCCAGTGGCGTTTTGTCAAAAACAGCCTTAACTCTCTCGTACAGAACATCAAGGGTTACTATTGCCTTTGCACCTGAATGGTTGAGCTGATACTCGAGTTCTCTTTCAGTGTACATCACATTTGTATGCACCACTATCATTCCATTGCTTATAGTTCCGAAGTAACCTATGTTGAACTGGGGACAGTTTGGAAGGAAAAAGGAAATTCTATCTCCTCTTTCTAAATAATCGTCCAGTCCATTTGCAAATCTGCATACCAGATCGTAAAATTCCTTATATGTGAGGGTGTTTCCGTAGTAGATTATTGCATCCTTGTCAGCAAACTCCTCTGAGATTTTTGAAAGCATGTGTGGAGGAGTCTCATCGGGCTCTTCTATGTCTTCAGGCCAGCCAATGTAAGGGTACCACCTCTTCCAGACCTGATTGCTCATGAATTATTATGTGCTGGAAGTAGTTAATAATATTTTCTATCCCCTTACAAAAATAGAGGGAAATTAACGCTTGGAAAATTAAAAAGAGTTAATTTCCTGGAATTTTTGATTGGCACTTTCTGGATTGCTCTAACTTTGTAAAGACTATATTTAATATCTGTTTTAAAATGTTTAAGATTGGAACACAGGATCATAAAAATGTAAAAAACCTCAATCAGGATCTCCGAGAGGACTTTGACCCTGATCTTTCCCTGAGAAACTCCTTAATCTTTTCCCAGACTCCCTCAGGTGCCAGAACTCCAACTGCTATCAGGATTGCATAGAGGATCACATCATCGTTTATTGGAAGCCATGAAGGAATTACCGGCAAAAGACTCTGCAACCACCAGTTTTTCAACAGGTAAACAACTATTCCGCCAAAAAGAGGCCCATACAGAGTTCCAAGACCACCAATGACAGCTGCAAGGATTATCAGGAGCATTAGAGGTATATCGTAAAGATCAGGACCGATTGTAATTCTGTAATGAACTATTGCAGCACCACCAATCCCCGCAAAGAATGAGCTTACGACAAATGAGAGAACCTTGTATTTTACAACATTGACGCCTATGGATTCTGCCAGATCCTCATCATCTCTAACAGCTCTGAATCTCAGGCCAATTCTACTGTTAACAATAATGTAAAGAGCGATGAAGGATATCAGAAAAATTGCAAAGGCGTAATAGTATCTCAGTGTTGTGCTCTCAGCCAAAGACCTTTCAAGTCCAATGGAAAAGCCTTCTTCTCCACCAAAAATGTCTGAAAAAACATACAAAGACTTCATGAAAACCAGCGGGAGTATGGCGGTGACAAGTGCAAAGTAGTACCCTTTCAGCCTCAATGTTATCACACCTATTGCCAGACCAAACAGCCCAGCCACAATCCCACCTGCGAGAATAGAGATCGGAATTGGTGCTTTGGGCATGCTGGCGAGAAAATCTATAGATCCCTGAAATCTTGATGGAACTTGTAACAAAGCTGCTGTATATGCCCCAAGACCAATGAAAACCGTATGACCCAGATTCACCTGTCCTGTGTAACCAATTATAACGTCCCAGCTTATCACGAAAATGAGAAAAAGAAACATCATACCGAGGAGGTAAACGTAAGCACTAGGAAGGAAAAATGGAGCAGTAAGAGAAAATATCAGGAAGATAACCCCAATAACAAGCTTTTTTAGATCTATACCTCTTATTTCGGTTCTCATTCTTCCACCCCGAAAAGTCCTGTTGGCTTTATTACAAGGATCGCGATTATTATCAGCAGGGCAGTAAACTCAGACCACTGAGCTCCGAGAAACTGGTTCGCGATTGTGGTGATGTATCCGATGATGAACGCTGCAACTATGCTCCCTTTAATACTGCCAAGGCCTCCAAGTATGACAATCGCAAAAGCAAATATGAGAGCTTTGAGAGATACTGCGGGAGATACTGCAAAAACCTGCCCGTATAACACGCCACCCACACCTGCAAGAACTGCTGAAAGGAACATTGTTATAACAAATATCCTGTCCACATCTATGCCAACGAGTAATGCTCCTTCATAGTTCTGTGAAGATGCCAGTATCATCTTTCCAGTATTTGTCTTGTGTATAAAAACTTCAAGAAGAGTCAGAACCACTATCGCAACAACAAAAGCCACAATCCTATCATATGTTATGGGTGTCATGCCTATTCTTACAACTCCAGAGATAAAATCAGGATAAGATAAGCCGTGCTCACCGAATATGAGTATAAGAATTTGCTCAACAAGCAGGGCAATAGCAAGAGTGACGATTATCACCATCACTTCATGATCCTTTATCTTAGAAAGCAAACCCAAATAGATTCCTACAGCAAAGCCACCAACAATAACGATCCCTGCGAAAGTCGAAAGATAGGAGTTAATTCCACTCTGAATCAAAACAATGCCAATGTAAGCTGCGAGAATAAAAAATATTCCATGAGCAAAATTCAAAATTCTTGCAACACCAAAAATCAGAGAAAAACCGGAAGCGACCAGAGCCCATATCCCTCCAATAACAGCACCGTAAAGAAGGATCCTGACTGCAACGTCTATCATGTTTTATGATGATTTGACAAAAAATAAAAAAATTTCGGTTTAAAGTTTACAAAATCAAGTGTCATTTATTAATCCATGGTGGCAACTTCAGCTGCCCGTTGGCAACTGTAGATGGATAGATTATGTACTGCTTCCCATCCTGCCACTGAGCAACCCAGTTTCTAACGTAGTTATCTCCCCACACCAAAGCATGGTTCTTGTAGAATGCAACATTCCTCGTGAGCTTTGCTGGGTTTCCTGGTTTGTATTTTTCAAGGTACTTTACAACAACATTGGGATCAAATGGATTCTTTTCTCCTGCCTTATACGCTGCTTCAACAGCCATCTTATAGATGTAAACCGCATCGTAAGCTCCATAAGCCTCGTGGGATTCTGGATAATGACCATATTTCTTCTTGTATGCGTCAATAAAGTGCTTTGCCATCTCGGTTGGCGGAGCTGTAACAAGCGCTCCACCATCTGCTAAGAATATTTCGTAGTTTGCAGCTCCCCCTGTTTTAGTATAAAAACCAGCATCTATTGCAGCAAGATCATGTCCAGCCAATAAAGCAGGAATCTTAAGCTCAGCCCAGTCCTTCGCAAGAATGTCCCCAGTACCTGCGATAGCAAGAATTGGCATTATGAGATCTGCTTTCTTATCCTGAGCATCAAGCAAAAGCTGATCGTAGTTTGTGAAACCTTTTGGAACTTTTTCATCACCAACAATCTCAATATTCCTTTTTTCAAGTAATGGCTTGAGATCTTTCATGACCGCATCTGTCCAGACATGTTCATCCCTGATTATGTAAACCTTGTTGATCGTAACTCCTTTATCTCTGAGGAAATCGATCATTGAAGCGAGGTCCCACGCGAATGTTGTTCCATTGTTCTGGCTAATCCTGAACCAGTACTTGTATTTGTTGTAATCCTTTGCAACCTTGGCTGGATGAGCTGGGCTGGAAGCATCAGAGAGGAAAACTGTATGGGTTTCAGCCATAACCTCCATCATGGCGTTCATTATACCACTGCTGAATCCTCCAAGCATCATGTCAGCTTTTTCCTGAGTTGCAAGTCTTCTGAATTCAGATGTGGCCGTATCAGGGTTGAGTTTAGTATCGCCAACGACAACTTTTATTTTGAGACCGAGAATGCCTCCATTGGCATTTATCTCCTCTGCTGCAAGCATAGCAGCGTTTTTCTCTGCTGTTCCTTCAGGTAAAGCCATCGGTCCTATAACCCCAATCACTACCTCTTTCTTACCTCCAAATGGTGGTGGCGTGGCAGTCTTTTCTGGAGTTGGTGTAGGCGTAGCAGCTGGTTTCTGTCCCTGCTGAGCGCATCCGAACACCAGCACAGCCAACAATACCAGTATCAATACTTTCCGCATCATTAATTGTGATTGAGAAAGGTAATACTTAAATATTTCGAATGCACTAACCAATTTACGATGAAGACTTTACTTAAAGTGGAAAATGTAAAGAAAAAATTTGGTGAACTTATAGCTTTGGAAAACATT
>JALUWC010000374.1 GCA_027019885.1 Geoglobus sp. | reverse complement strand
CAGGCATCTCCGAATTCGCTAAACCTTATATGAGTGTGGATGGAGAAGTGGTGCAAGGGTATTCTAAAGATGGGGCAGGAATTCCGTCGGTTCATCTCTGTATGCCGTGTTATTGCTGAACTCCATATACTCGTTAGATCCTCTTTTCATACTCTGTACCCTGCTTTCTCCAGTTTGATGAGAGAAGAGAGATTCCCATACATTCTTCCGCTACGGATTTTGTTTAACCTGATGGATCTTCCAGAAACCTTAAAACTTTGGCATTACATGAACCCTGTTCTTTTTAAATCCTATCCTCACGTGCTCTCTGCTATCAAGTTTCAGCCTGTGGTAGGCGTGATCTGGTATGAGGGCTGTGACTATCTCTTTTTGAAGTTTCACAACGAGCTCAAACATCCCTCCAACATTTATCCTTCTCACAATTTTTCCCTCATAAACGTTGCCCTGAAGCAAATCTCCGAGAGGTTTTCCCTCTCTTACAATCATCACATACTCCGGTCTGATGCAGAAAACAACTTCATCTCCTGACTTAAATCCTGCTCTCTGGGATCTAACCACTCCTTCACTCCACTCTATCAGTAGCTCCCCATCTGATTTAAGAACGGTGCCCCCGTATATGTTCTCAGCCCCCATAAACTCTGCAACCTTCCTGTTTGCCGGCTCCTCGAAAACCCTCTCAGCCCTGTCAAGCTGGAGAATTCTACCCCCAACCATCACACCTATTCTGTCTGCTATCAGAAGGGCTTCTCTCCTGCTGTGGGTGACATAGATTACAGGAATGCCAAACTCTTTCAGGATTGAGTTCATCTCAATCACCAGCCTTTTTCTCATCAGCTCATCAACATTGCTCATGGGTTCGTCGAGGAGTAGGATGTCTGGTTCGCTGACAAGAGCTCTTGCCAAGGCAACCCTCTGTTTTTCACCCCCGCTAAGCTGGTTGATGTGTCTATCAAGCAGATGATCTATTTCGACAGTTTCTGCCACATCCTTGTGATCACCTCCTCCGTAGGTAAGGTTTTCTCTAACTGTCATGTGGGGAAACAGAGCATAATCCTGAAAAACGTATCCGATTCTTCTTTTTTCTGGAGGATAATGGGATATATCCCTACCTTTGAGAACTATTCTTCCGCTATCATGCTTCAGGAATCCTGCTATGATGTTGAGCATTGTTGTTTTACCGCTACCACTCGGACCAAGAATTGCTGTTAGTCCATCAAAGGTCCCGCTCACATGAAGTTTAAATCTGCCGAAGTCTTTAACCACTTCTTCCAGTTCCAGCAAGCTCATCACCAGTCGCTCTCATCAGTATAAAAACCACCACGCCTATCAACCACAGAACAATTGCTGCCGGTACAGCTTCTCTAATGCCGCCTCTGAGATAGGACGTGTAGAGATATATGGGCAGAGTTTTTGGGAAGTAAGCAAGCATGAAAGTAGCTCCAAACTCTCCAACAGCTCTCACAAAAGTCATCAGAAGCCCTGCAACAATTCCCTTTTTTGCCAGTGGAAGAGATACCATCAGAAATGTCTTCAGCCTTCCTGCTCCCATAAGCCTGCTGGCAAATTCCAGCTTCACATCAACCCCCTCAAATGCTGCCTTTGCAGACATCACTGTAAAAGGTGAAGCAACTGCTGTCTGAGCAAGAACAACTGCGAAGAATGTTCTTGTTATGTGAAATCCTGAGCCATTTGCCAAATTTCCGATAAAACCTGCTGGTGAAAAAATTGAAAGGAGAAAAAGACCGGTAGCGAGAGGGGGGAGCACGATAGGAGAGATAACGAGAGCCTCAACAACATAATTCACTCTGCTCTCACCCCTTGCAAGCATATAGGCAAGAGGCACTCCAAAAAGAGCTGATATGATCGTTGTAACGAAAGCCGAAGCGATGGAGATGAACATTGCATTTGACAATTTGAAAAAGTCAACCAGACTCACAGAAGAGAGAAGCATAAAGGCGGATATGATGGGGAGAACAAGATAGATCACCAGAATGTATGGCAGGAATCTGGCAATTCTGAATAACATCACATCCACCTCACAGTCGCCTTCAGGCCAAATTTCTCCAGAAGTTCAAGACCATCTGACAGAACGAAGTCTACGAACTCCCTCCCGTATTTGGTGCTCCACCTCGTTTCCGCAATTCCATAGAGAATCGCCTTTCCTCTGTATACTTTCCCATCAACCTCCACCACTGCCTTCCTGTAAAACTCTTCATGTTCTGGGGAGCCAAGATCTATCTCTTCAGGGAGCTGAATAAATTCAAGCTTATGAGCCAAGGCCATGTTTCTGTAGAGAAAACCACCATCTACCGTTCCAGCTCTGATGTTTGCAGCCAGATCAGTTTCCAGACCAAAGATCAGGAGATTGTTAACAGCTTTCTCATAAATTTTCCTTCCGTAATACATTTCTGCCAGCCTTATAACAATGAGACTCCTGTATCCAAGAGGGTCTGAGAGGGGATCGCTTATACCGAATCTGTATCTCTCCGAGAGAATTGCATCAATCCAGCTATTTCCACTTAGATCAACACCTCTATGGGCGATAACAATGCTGTTTGATGCAAAAACAGCGTATCTCCCAATAAACTCTGGCTTAAGCCCTTTCAGCAAATCAGAATCAGCTGAGATGACAACATCAGGCCTTCTATATCCATCCTTCACGAGATTTACTATTGCAACCGAGCCCTTTGCCTCGGCATTTACCGGAATTCCAGTCTTGTTTTGAAACACAGGTATGATCATCTCCTCCATCTCCCTCTGAAGGCTTGCGGCATACATAACATCAACACCACTTCTCTGGATGCAGCCAGCGATTGTCAGCGCTGCAAGCTTCATCAACTCTCTTCTGTGAACCATCGAAAACTTTAAATTGATTAATTTAATTTAAGTATTTTGTTGAATGAATGTGTTTAACATTGATAAGGAGACATTCCTGACTGAGAGGCAGATCGAGGTATTTCTCAGGAGGGAAAAGGGCGAAACACTTGCAGAGATAGCTAAGGCGCTTGGCACAACAAGAAGCAATGTCTGTGCAATCGAAAGGGCTGCAAGAAAAAACATCGAAAGAGCTTACAGGACGATAAAGCTTGTGGAGAGCTTGCTTTACGAGTCAATTATCAGGGTTCCGATAGGGACTGATCTCTATGACATCCCCGGGCTCGTTTACAGAAAAGCAGATGAGCTCGGAATTAAGGTTGAGATGAGTGGCCCAATGCTGTTAAAGTTCATTGTTGAGCAGTGTGGAGAGAAGCTCAGAAATCGCGAGGTTCTCAGGGAGATAACCATAGGCATTAGCTCTGATGGCAACATAACGGTTCTGTGAAAAATAAAAAATTAGTGTATTGAGTCTCCGTACCTCTTCTTGAGAAACACAGAGATGCTTATGGCAATCAAAGCAAGAGCCACATAAACAATGAACCCCCTCGCATATCCAATTTGTCCGAAGATGTCAACGAAAACTCCAAGTATTGGTGGAACTACGAATCCTCCAAAAGCTCCCAAACCTCCGACCCATCCGCTTGCCCCTCCAACAGCCTCGGGCACATATTTTGCAACTAATTTAAAGACAGCGGCATTTGCTATTCCCATCCCTGCTCCAATGAAGATTTCACCTATGAAGGCTGGAACGAACACTGTTGAAACCGTGAGAATTCCTGCTCCTATCAGCACGAGAGTGAAGCTCATTATCGCAGTTTTCTCACCCCCTATCTTGTCGCTGAGCTGTCCACCATAGATTCTTATGAATGATGCAAGCAGTGAGAAACCGACACCTCCAAGTATGCCGGCAGTTCTGATATCGAATCCATAGAAAACCCTCCAGTACAGAGGGAACCAGGTTGTTAGCGCAAGAAAGCCGCCGAAGGATGTGAAGTAAAGTATGACGAGAGCCCACGTTCTGCCGATTTTTGCCGAGATTTTTAGAGCATCGATTAGCGCTCCTGAGGGGAAGAGCTCCTGCCCCAGATTCTTTGAGACTTCAATAGCCTCCTCTCTCGGAACACCCTTCTTTATCAGCTGGAAGTAATATGCGTCATGGGCAATTACCGCGTAGATTATGGTTCCAAGAAGCAGAAAACCAAACCACGCTGCATAAGCTCCTGGCAGTGCGAGAGTTGCGAGAGCGAATGGGATTATGAGGGTAAACCACCCCGGAGCTGTATTCCCCAAACCAGCATATGTCCCAAGAGCCCATCCCTGCTTTTTCTGAGGGAACCAGTAGGATGTTTGAGGGATTCCAACTGAGAATGTTGCAACTCCACATCCGCTCAGAAATCCAAATAGAAGCACGAGGGGGTACATTTCTATGGTTAGATTGTCTGGATAGTATGCGAACAGAATGAATGTCAACCCTGCCATTCCTATGACCGACAGGCCAAGCAGGGTGAGCAGGGGCTTCTTACCCCCAACCTTATCGACCCACGCTCCAAACGGAATTCTCAGCAGAGAGCCTGTGAGCTGTGGAGCTGCAACAAGCAAGCCGGTCATAGCAGCAGTTAGCCCCATCACGTCCTTGAACTCTTTTGCTGTTGGCCCGTAAAGAGAGACCGCTGCAAAACCCACAAAGAAACCGAGGGTTGCAGCTATCAGTCCTTCTGTCGGATTTCCTTTCAGACCATACCTCTCTCTAAGTTTAGCAATTTCTTCCATTCAAACTCACCTCCATTTAGACTTTTTTTGCCCTTCTATCTTTGATCCACCTGTAGAGAATGGGTGGATCAAACAGAAAGCCCAGAGGAAGGAACAGGAAGTGCACAAATTTGGTGAACGGCAGGAAAGCCAGTATCAGGAACGCTCCGAGCACGTGTATCTTGAAGACAAAAGGCAACCCCGAAACCAGTGCAACGTTTGGCTGGAATGTGAGCAGTGAGTACAGCCAAGGAACGGCTGTATGCAGATACCACTCCATCCCCCATCTTGCAAAGAGCCCCATGTAGACACCCGTTATCGCCTGATTCAGGACGAGAAGAACAATTATGTAGTCTGCGAAGTTGCTGACTGTCCTTATGCTCGTGAAAACCCTTCTGTACAGCAGAACGGCAGTTCCAAGGAGTGTGAGCAGTCCCAACCCAAGAGCTAAGCTCTCCATCACGATCAACCTCTGGAAGCTGGAAAGCAGAGATTGAACGGCTGAGGGAAACAGGAATCCGAGGGCATGTCCTGCAAGGAGCAGTATCACACCGTAGTGCCAGGGAACACTTCCCCAGAAGAGACTTTTTCTTTCCAGAAACTGGGTTGAGTATGCGCTCCACGTCAGCCTTCCGCTGATGTATCTGTACGGAGTTACAACGAGGGCAAGGGCTATGGATATGTAAGGCAGAACCACAAAAATCAGCAGATCGAGCATTCTATCACCTCCTCAACTTCAGAAATCTCCAGCGAGCATAATTTGTGAAAGAGTAAAACGGCCTGTCTGTAAGGAGTTTTCTCGCTCTCTACGGTCTCTTTCATCTTCTCAACTCCCGGCATTATGTTTCTGATGAACTCTGCTCTGTCTTTGCTGAAAACTGAGAGGAATTCGGAGACAATTGCAACGTGGTCCGGGAGGTCGTTTATTGATGGAATGAATGAGTTCTGCCTGTAAACCTCTTTGAGGAAAATCATGTACTCACCTTTCTTGTAGCTCTCTCCGTAGATGTGGTGAGCGATGTATGGAGCACAGACGGGCTGGAGTTCAAATGTTGTAACATATTCCTCCTGAATCGCTGAGATTGGAGAACCTCTGACAAATTCTTCAAGCTCATTCAGATCCTGAACGCCTTTCGAAAGCTTTACGAGTTTTCCACATGACTCTCTCAGCAGTTTCTCGTCCTCAGGATAGCTGAAGATTATGGACAGCAGCTTGTAATGCTCGCTGAACATCACACACCACCTCTCGTGCCTGAGAGTATTCCAAAGCCCTTTGCTCCCTTCCTCTCCTCAGCTTCTCTCGCGTCGTACTCCCTGTGGGCTGGAGGTATGGCAAACCTCTCCTCGTAGCCTGCGAGCGAGAAAAGCCTGTAAAGCCTGTCTGCGCTGTCCGGGGTTAAACCAGCCCTTCTCAAACTGCTCTCGTCAAACTCCTCACCCAGATTCTTTGCTCTCATGTAATGTCGCAGTGCGATCATTCTGTCGAGAGCTTCATAGACAACCTCCTCGTTTCCGGCAGAGAAAAGGCTTGAAAGGTATTTGACTGGGATTCTGAGCATGTCTTTCGTCGGAATCTCCTCATAGTCCTCGACATCGTAAGCTAACTTCTGAGTTGCGAGAATTGGGGAGAGAGGGGGGATGTAGAATGTCATCGGAACCGTTCTGAACTCGGGGTGGAGCGGGAATGCCATCTCAAACTTCTTTATGAGTTCGTAGGCTGGAGCCCTTCTTGCGGCCTTTATCCAGCTGCTCGGAATTCCATTCTCCTTTGCAAGTTTAACAATGTTCTCGTTGTTTGGATCGAGGATTATTCTGCGCTGAGCATCAACCAAGTCTTTGTCCTTGGCCTTTACGACATCATCAACTCCGTCTGCGTCGTATAGAACAACTCCCACCTGTCTTATCTTCCCGACACAGCTGTGAGCGCATGCGTTTGCCTGTCCAGTCTCAATCCTCGGATAGCAGAATATGCACTTCTCGCTCTTTCCCGTGTTCCAGTTGTAGTAGACCTTCTTGTAGGGGCATGTTGTAACACAAAATCTCCACCCTCTGCACGTGTTCTGGTCAACGAGCACCACTCCATCCTCTCCCCTTTTGTATATCGCTCTCTGCGGGCACGCTGCAGCGCAAGCAGGATTCAGGCAGTGGTTGCAGATTCTTGGCAGGTAGAACATGAACAGCCTGCTGAACGTGTTCAGAATTCTTCTCTCCTCCAGATTTACATCATTCTCGGCGTAGAGTGGAGAGCCTCCAAGGTCATCATCCCAGTTGGGGCCGGACTCTATCTCCATCTTCTCCCCAGTTATGAGGGAAACTGGCTCAGCAACAGGCTGGTCATCCTCCTCACCACCCTCGTAGAGCTTTGAGTACTCGTACGTCCATGGATGGTAGTAGTCCTCAAGCCTGGGCATGTGGGGCTGGTAGAATATGTTCAGCAGAGTGGAGAACTTTCCAAAGGCCTTGAGCTTGACATTATTTCCTTTAACCTCCCATCCACCCCTGTATCTCTCCTGATCCTCCCAGAATTTTGGATAACCTGCTCCGGGCTTTGTCTCGACATTGTTCCACCACATGTACTCTGCCCCCTTCCTGTCAGTCCAGATGTTCTTGCAGGAAATGCTGCAGGTGTGGCAGCCAAGGCACTTGTCAAGGTTGAATATCATCACAAGCTGGGCTCTCACGTCCACGTCCATCACCTCCTGAGCTTCCTGACAACAACCAGCGTGTCCCTGTTCACTCCAGTCGGCCCCCAGTAGTTGAAGTAGTAGCTGAACTGGGCATACCCTCCAACCATCAGCAGCGGTTTGAGCCTCGTCCTTGTTACGCTGTTATGTATTCCACCTCTCCTCCCTGTGACCTTGGATTTGGGGATGTAGAGAGTTCTTTCTGGAGCGTGGTACATCAGGCACATGCCCTTTGGAATTCTTGAAGAAACAACAGCCCTGCAGACAATCACTCCGTTGTTGTTGAAAACCTCAATCCAGTCGTTGTCGTTTATTCCCGCGCTCCTCGCATCCTCATCGTTGATCCAGATAACCTCTCCTCCTCGCGACAGCGTGAGCATCCTAAGGTTGTCGTAGTATGTGGAGTGTATGCTCCACTTGCCGTGGGGAGTTATGAAGTTCAGAATCAAACCATCCTCAACCTCGATCTCATCAAGAACAGAAGCGTCAAGCTTTTTCTTGAATGTTGGAAGAGCTTCGTCAAATGCGATGTAGTAGGGGTGATCGAGATAGACCTCCTGTCTTCCGCTCAGGGTTCTCCATGGAATCTCAAGCTCGACATTCAGCGTGTATGGAGAGTATGCCCTTCCTTCAGCTACGTTCCCGCTCCAGACGGGGCTTGTAATTATTCTGCGGGGCTGAACTTTCACGTCCTTGAATGTTATTTTCACACTTCTGTACGGCTCGATTATTTTTGCAAGCTCCTTGCCAACCCTCTTTTCGAGATTTTTGAAAGCTCTGTAGCTCAGTTCACCGTTCGTTTCAGGAGCGAATCTGAGAATGACCTCAGCAACGTTCACCTCATCTTCGAGGGAGATTCTCTTCTTTCCATCCCACTCAATTGCTGGAAGCTCTTTAAGCATCTCATCGTAAATGTCCCCCGCATTCCAGCTAACGCCATGAGCACCGGGATTCTTTATTCCGTCTCCAAGGGATATAAAGCGGTTGTAAACATTCGGGTAATCCCTCTCAACTACTGCCAGCTTTGGCATCGTTTTGCCGGGAACAGGCTCGCACTCTCTAAGCTTCCAGTCTTTCACTTCAGGCTGTGTTATCTCTTCTGCAGTGTCATGAAGCAGGGGAGCCATGACAACATCCTTCACGGGATTGGGAAAGTGTTTCTCTGCCAGCTCGCTGAACCTCCTGGCTATTGTTTTGAATATATCCCAGTCAGACTTTGCCTCCCATGGCGGGTCTGTTGCACCTCCAAGGCAGTTCACGAAGCTGTGCAAATCTGTTGTTGAGAGATCGTTCTTCTCGTACCAGTGTGCAGCAGGCAAAA
>JALUWC010000373.1 GCA_027019885.1 Geoglobus sp. | reverse complement strand
TGATCATAAATCTTGCAGTTACTGTATGGTCTCTAACAATCTGGATTTTTGCAGTAAAACATGCGAGGAAAATTGAATTCAGAGAGGCTTTCTTTACAGCTTTGATTCCGACTTTGCTGTTCGGAGCTTATCAGGTTTGGTCAATTTTGAGGATGTTGTGATTCTGTCATTCTCATTCCTTTTCCACTCCTATCGAATTCCCTTGTTCTCAGAACATGAACCAGTCTGCTAACCGGGTATGGAAACTTTAATACTTTTTCCACAAAAAGATGGTTGATGGTGCACTTTGGTATTGACGTTGGAGGCACGTTCACCGACATCGTTTCCTTTGATGGTCGAAAATTTATCCACATCCAGACCCTCAAAACCTCTGAATTTCTGGGGAATCCTGAGATTGTGGAGAAGTACAGCGATGCAGTTTTTGCGATAGCGGGCTGGGTGAAGGAAGGCGAGGTTATCAGAACCCCCAACATCCCCGGGTTTGATGCGGGGCTCTTTGAGGGGAGAAAAGTGGAGAACGATGCCAACTGCTTCGCCATCTACGCCCATCACATTACTGAATTCAGTAACATTTTCGCCGTAACGCTCGGCACGGGTATAGGTTCTGCAATAATCGCGGACTCGAGGCTTTACAGGGGTAATGGACTTGCATCTGAAATAGGGCATGTGTTTGTTGGAGGAAACGAGAGATGCGTCTGCGGAGGTATCGGACATCTGGAAACTTTCTTCAGCGGATGGGCGATAAAGAGGAGGTTTGGCAGGGAGCTGAACAGGGAGAAACTTCTCGGACTGGATGGTTTCAGGGTGCTGTGTGCGGAGATCGCCAAGGCGGTAGTGATCCTCGATCCTGAAGCTGTGGTTTTTGGAGGACGGATTTCTGCAGTGCTCGAGCCTGAGGATTTTGAGCTCATCTACAGCTTCCTGCCCCCCGAGTTCAGGCCGGAGATAAGGATTATAAAAGATGCCCTCGCAGTCGCTAAGGGAGCGGCGATTCTGTCAGGTGGTGGAGGATGAATCTGATTGAAGAGGCTGCAAGGAAAATAGAAAGCATGGAGGTAAGAGGGGCTGCGAGAATTGCAAGGTTTGCAGCGGAGACGCTCATGGAGTATGCGAAGACCGTCAGCAGAAACTTCGACGGGGAGATGGAGAAAGCCAGCAAAAGGCTGATGAACACCCGTCCAACTGCTGTGAGTCTGTTCAACGCGATAAACTACGTGATGAGTTACTCTGGCAGGAGCGATGAGGAAAAGAGGGAGAGTCTGATAAAGCGAGCCGAGGAGTTCATAGAGTGGGTTGATACCGCAAGAGAGAAGATAGGCAGGATAGGAGCAAAGAGGATAATGGACGGCTCCACTGTAATGACTCACTGCAACTCTTCAGCAGCGCTGTCCGTGATAAAGCATGCCTTCGATGAGGGGAAGGTCATCAGGGTTATTGCGACGGAGTCGAGACCGAGGCATCAGGGTTACCTCACAGCGAAGGAGCTCTCCGACTACGGAATTGACGTCACGCTGATTGTGGATTCGGCTGTGAGGTACTTCATGAAGGAGGTGGATGTGGTTGTTGTAGGGGCAGATACAGTCACTGTTAACGGCGCCCTGATAAACAAGACAGGCACCTCCCAGATAGCTCTTGCAGCCAAAGAGGCGAGAGTTCCGTTCATGGTAGCAGCGGAGACCTACAAGTTCAGCCCAAAAACCCTGCTCGGAGAGCTGGTTGTTATCGAGGAGAGGGATGCGAGAGAGGTCATTGATGGAGAGCTGCTGGAGCATCCGAAGGTCATCGTGAGGAACCCCGCATTCGATGTTACCCCAAGGGACTACATAGACCTTATCGTCACCGAAATTGGAGCCATACCTCCTGAGATGGCCTACATCGTGATACGGGATCACTTGGGCTACAGAGAGTTTGGAGGGGAGGAGATAACCCTCAGCCCGGAGCATTATGATTAACTCTCCCTCGTGTTATCTGGTGCCGATCAGTGCTATTTTTTCATTTAAAATCCAAACCAGTCGTCATTTCTTTTTTTCTTTTTACCCCTGCCTTTTTTAGGGGGTGCAAATGGATCCGGAATATCAATACTTGGAACATCTAACCCAAAGCCTGTGTGACTATCTCCTTTCTTTTTCTTTCTCAAGCTTCGTCTCCTGCCTTCTATGGCCTTAATTTGTTCGACAACTTTCTTTGATCTCTTCTTTATCTTTTCACGCAATTCTTTCTGTTTGTAAAATCCTTTATGAGCCATATCATGACACGTACCACACACTACCAGCACGTTTGTTAGCAGATTGTCACTTCCACCCTTTTCTTTCGGCACTATATGGTGATGCTGCAATACAGAAACAGAGAATTTCTTACCACATATCTCACATTTACCTACTGCTGCTTTAAAGTCCTTCAATTGGGCAGTAGTCAGAGTTCTCTTCTTCTTGTTGCCCCTTTCATCACCAAAAATGTCAAACATTTTTCAACCTCCTAAATACAGTATTCCAATAACTTTGTATGGCACATAGAGCAAAATTGCCGCAATAATTAGTGATCTAAAGAAATTCACCACTGAGTCTGGGTCCATGTTTTCTGTTTGAATTAATTAGTTATATTTTTTTCGTTATACTGTAATTATGTCTCAGGGATAGATTATTTTTCCGAAGACTTGCAGTTTGACGCTCTTCTCAATTCTTGTTATGCAATCAAATTTATATCTTCAGTAATGCAACATTAAATCGCCCTTGCCTCTCCAGCCATGAAGCTCTGCAAGCCATGAGGAGGGATTTCCTTGAGAGTGGTATTCTTTATATTTTTAAAGAAATTTATTCTAAAAATCAATTTAAAATCTTAATCTTGTATTAGGCCCAAGAGTTTTAGTTTCTCGTTAATTAGTTGATTCCCTCCTTGTTGATATCCTTCCAAATAGATTGGGATAAATCCGGTTTGTGTGATCCTGTATCCCTCTTTTTTTCTTAATTTTGGTTTAATAAACTTTTTGAACATTTTTAGGGATTCTTTATATTCTTTTAAGCTGTTGCGGATTATGTTTGCGACATAATCTGCAAGCTGAATCCCAGAAGAGTATGTGGAAACCTCAAATGTTATAGAATCCTTAATGAATTCATATTTTCCAATAAATTCTCCATTCAGAAACATCTTGCTGTAATATTGTGATATTTTCTTCATGTGTATTTCATCGTAAAAGAATATTCCTCTTTCGTTATTTTCTTTTAATTCATCTTCTGCCCTAAGCATCATGATTTTAAGAAAGTCTCTTTCAATTTCGTCTCTTGATTTAACTAATCTATCAAAAAAATAAGTCCAAACTATTATTATAATTGTATTATCCGACAATAACTCAAGGCTCTTCTCTATAAATTTTAAATAACACCTGTAATCTTTTGAGGTGTATTTTTCCAATCTTTCACTAATTTTACTGGGTAAATCGTGGCCACATTCTTGATATTTTTTTAAATGCCAAACATCAGCAAGTTTGAGTTCTTCATTCATAGGTATTTCATATTCTTCCTTTATATCTAGAAATTTTCGCTGAAGATCGAAATAATCTTGTTCAAAGATCATAACTGCACTACGTATATAATAGTCATTTTTTTTAGGTTCGCCTGACTCATCCGAGAATATCAATTTCATTAACTACTGTTGTGATTCAAAAGCATTTATAACATTAACAGTGTTGGCATTATAGCTATATCATCTTAAAAATAATTTCATTTCTTAAATAATTATTTTCTTCCCAATTGGACACTAATTCATCAAACAAACATCTCAACAAGACTAAATGGGTGAAATTTCAACCCTATTAACTCTATAAAACTTTTTTATAATTGCTATTTATTTCGGATGGTTTTACGAAACTGTCAGCAATAACACAAAAAATAAAAAACCAAAATAAAACACATACTCTCCTCAATAGCTCAGATAATAGGGAAAATTAAGGTTAAAATGTCTTTCAGAGAAACAGGAGAAAAGTATAATTAAAGATTTTATCATCATCACTCTATTTCTACATACTCTCTTTGAGAAAAACAAACGGATTTCCATGTTTGAATAACTTAGTCATGGATCTGTCAGAATCTACTGTTACAGGGTCAAAACAGTCCTGAAACTCCAAGAAAGGAGAAAGAGGGGTTAATAGCGATAGATGAAATAAAAATTAAAACTTGAAAACAAGCAAATCTTCATCTGGAGCGCTATGGATGGTGGCAGTGAGGAGAATTTGCTTGTCCGGCCCTCTGAAATGAGATCAAGCTTCCATGTTTAACGTTTTCCTCCCACGATATATGTGATGGGTTTTTGCGAAAGCTTTAATAACTTCCTGTCTTCCTGACGAAACTCTTTTCTAATCTTCACTGAATCCTTCTCAACGCTGGACATGGCACTATTGCGGAGCGAAAGTAAAAGAGGGGTACTGGGTAATAGATTATAAAGCCCCCGTGGGGTAGTGGATATCCTGAGGGTCTCCGGAACCCTCGACCCGGGTTCGATTCCCGGCGGGGGCGCTCTTTATTCTGGTTCTAAGCCCTACCATGACTTTCAGACTGTTCTCTACAGATATAGGCTTTTTCTTCCTTTTTCAGTCATGATTGCGGTTGAGAGAAGACCCTATTTGATTGGTGTGACATCCAGAGAAAAACTCAGAGGCTGGCTTAACTCTCTCCCGGAGACAGCAAGGGACAGGGAACCAGCAGAGATTCTCGCAGTCGTTTTTGTTGTGGAAACAGTTAGGGGAGGCTCAGGAATTCTTCTTCTGGGTCGAGGACAACATAGCTTGCAGGTATGACAATGAATATGAAGAGAATCCGATACTGGGTTTCAAGGTTGGGGATGGGGGAGATGGTGGGGACTACAGACAGAAGCCCATCGAAACTCTAACAGAAAAGGCAGAAGACTGTGAGGACATGGCAACGCTTGAGGCTGCATTTTACAAACATTTTGGTATTGAAGCTTACATTGTGGACGTCGATGCTCAAGACCCAGAAATTGTTGATCATGCTGCTGCGATA
Source organism: Geoglobus sp. (assembly GCA_027019885.1). Classification (GTDB taxonomy): domain Archaea; phylum Halobacteriota; class Archaeoglobi; order Archaeoglobales; family Archaeoglobaceae; genus Geoglobus. The sequence goes on along the minus strand of JALUWC010000373.1, from coordinate 3,622 downwards.
GTGAAAATAGGGGATCACAAGGAAGAATTTGAGAGTGTTCTTGGAGGGTTGCTATACTACGAAATAGGGGAAGGAATCAAGGATGTTTACGGAAATACTGTGACTCCCGGAGTGTACATGATCGTTGGCAACTCCTACTCAGGGGCTTTAGGATACATCAGCGGCGGAACAAGGCAGAGAACATTCACGATTCACTGCATAATTCCATTTGAAAAGGGTTAATGGAGATGAATGGGACAGGATAGTCGATAAATGTGTTGTGGATATGGACTGATCTCACAGGCTTTGGCAACATCGGAAGACAGAAAAATTAATAACGAATCGAGCAACAGGTAATATGATATTTGCTGAAAATGCCAGATTCTGAAAGAATAGATGAGAATTTATCTCACCTGTTCTTTCTGTGTTGAGAGGTGCGGTAAATGCTCAGTTTATTTGCTCTGATTCTGGGAGCAATCGGGATCGTGTTTATTATCTGGATCTACGGTGAGCGATGGAGACCAATAAGACCTTCCACACTGAACTTCATGAAGGAAGCAGGTCTGCGGAGGATCCTAAATCTTAGCGTTCTTCACAGCTATTTTTACGGAAGATGGACTAACCAGTACATAAATCTGCTTGTCAACCATATCACTCCCAATATAGGAGACAGAGGGAGGAGGTGGCTTGCCAATCGATATCATGGCAAAGTATTGACCCACGAGCATGCAAGGGCAATCGTTACACTTGAGGAGGATATACATCTTCACTCTCTTGAAAAAATAATTCCATATCCAATTGCAAGAGATCTTGTGCTAAAAGCCCCTCCTGATATCGCAGTTTACGAGTGTGGATGCAGACATGCCAGAAAGGATCACTGCCAGCCAACACAGGTCTGCATGGTTATAGGGCAGCCTTTTGTTGATTTCGTTCTTGAGCACAATCCCCACTCAAGCCGCCGCATAACTCAGAAGGAAGCTCTAAGGATACTTCAGGCAGAACATGAGAGAGGACACGTTCACTCCGCATGGTTCAAGGACGCATGTCTGGATAGATTTTACAGCATCTGCAACTGCTGCAAGTGCTGCTGTGGGGGAATTGAAGCAATGACAAAGCACAAAGCTCCCATGATTGCATCGTCTGGATTCATAGCAGAGATTGATTCAAACCTCTGCACATCATGCGGAAATTGCATAGAGATCTGTCCCTTCAATGCTCTGTCAATGAATGGCGAAACAAGCCACCTGAACTGGGAAAAGTGCATGGGATGCGGAGTTTGCATTGATCAGTGTCAGTCTGGAGCGATATCCCTGATAAGGGATGAAAGGAAGGGCGAACCCCTGGACATCAGCTTTTTAGCCACCTGAAAGAGTAAAAATGCTCAGCCTTCAAACTTCAATCTATTTTTCCCTTTGTGCTCTTCAAACCTTCGGAGCTTTTCAAAGCTTCCCTCAGCGATAGGGCGAGAGCCTTGAAGGCACTCTCAATTTTGTGATGTGCGTTGGCACCCTTAACTTCAAGGTAAACATTTATCCCCGAATTTCTGCAGAATGTATCCAGAAAATGGATCACATTCTCCCCCCTGATCCCAGCATCACCCAACTCCCCCTCAAGAACGAAGTAACCTCTCCCGCTTATGTCCACTCCACATATTGCAACGCTCTCATCCATGGGTACAATTGATGAGCCAAACCTCCTTATGTTTTTTCTCTCCTCCAGCATTTTTCTGAATGCCTTCCCAAGAACTATGGCAACATCCTCAACTGTGTGGTGTTCATCCACATTCAGATCTCCCTTGGCCTTCAGTTCAAGCCCCATTTCAGAATGGAATGCGAAGGTTGTGAGCATGTGGTCGAGAAAGCCAATTCCCGTATCTATCTCAATCTCCCCTCCATCAAGATTGAGCTTTGCGATCACCTCTACCTCTTTTGTTTTTCTTTCAACCTTAACCATTTCAATCCTCCTCCAGTGATATTAGCTCCTCATAATTAATCTTTCCTGTGTAAAGGGCGCTTCCAATCACAGCTCCTGCTGCTCCAGCTCTCTTTATTTTCAATACATCTTCAATTCCGGAAATTCCTCCAGCAACAAAAACAGGCTTATCTGTTGAATTTACAACATCTCGAATGATCTTCTCATCTATACCCTTCATCAACCCCTCCACATCAACATTTGTGAAAAGGAAGCTCACATCATATTCCTCATACACCTTCGCAACATCACTCGGAAACAGGCAGGTGCTCTCTTTCCAGCCTTTCACAACAACTTTACCTTTCTTGGAATCAATTGCTATTGTAATCCTCCCAGGATATTTTTCGGCAAGCTCTTTCACATCATCAGAATTCTCTATTGCTATGGTTCCAAGTATAACTCTGTCAACTCCCTTTTTTAGCAGCGTCTCCGCAGTTCTGATGTCCCTTATCCCGCCTCCAACCTGCACTTCTGCAAATTCTGAAATTCTGAGAATAATATCCTCATGCACAAGCCTTCCCTGAAAGCTCCCGCTGAGATCAACCACATGAAGAGCCTTAGCTCCTCTCTCAACCCACATTCTTGCAATTTCAATGGGATTATCGCTTTCAAAAATCACATCTCTCTCATTTCCCTGTCTGAGCTGCACGCATTTGCCATCCTTGATGTCAACTGCCGGAATGATTCTGAACATCCAGACAGTCAACTCTTAAATAAAATAAAAAGATTTCGTAAAAACAGCTCAGTATTTTATTTTTGGCTTTCTGTATTTTTTCCTCGGGACATTCAGCAGTTCTTCAAATTCCTCATCGCTCAAAGGCTTGAAATCATCAAACTCAGGAAACCTCTTTTTCCCTTTCAAGCCGGATCTTCCCCTCGTTCGATTTTTTCTTGGAATTGTTAAATATACCAATATATAACCTTTTTTGTCTCGTTACTGGAATTATGCGGCTTAGAGAGAATTAGGGTGATACAGAAAGATTTGAATACATATCGTATCTGAATCATTTTGTGACGGGAACTATAAAAAACAATCGATCAGAGATGGCTGATACAGAAAAGCTCGTTGATTATGTGTTATCGAGAAAGAATGAGGATGGAGGGTATACATTTTGCAAACCGTTACCGTCTAAATTACCGGAAACTTATTATGCGGTATATATTCTGAAATCAATCGGGTTTGAAGTTCCGGAAAGGGAATCGCTAATCAAATACCTCAGAAATAGCTTTGATTTCAATGTTCCCTCGTTGTATTATGTTTTAAATACTCTTAACCTTCTTGGTGAAGGCCTTCCTGATATGAGGGAGTTCATTTTATCCAGGCTTGAGTTGATCTTGAAAAAGCCAAAGAACGTGTGGCTCAAAAAAGGAGGAATCACAGCTACATACTCCTTTGAATCTCCAAATCCGTTGAGAGTTATCTTCATGCTATCCTCATGCCTCAGATTGCTGAAAGAAGAAATACCGGATTATGTCATGGATTTTGTCAGAAGTCATGAGAAGGATGGTGGTTACGGGAACCCATCTCCAAATCTCAGGGACACTTACTACTGCTTATCTGTTCTGGGTGAAGGCAGTAAAAGGAATGTCGAGTTCATTTTAAATCACAAATCCTCTCCGGGGTTTACAAAGAGTCCTGGTGGTTTTCCTCCTTATCTGGAAGAGACGTTCT
>JALUWC010000372.1 GCA_027019885.1 Geoglobus sp. | reverse complement strand
GATAACAGCTCTGAGTAGCTGCGCAGCAGCGTGAGGTTGGTTACCCGAAGCCTTGCTTCGGGTGACGAGGGAGAAATCCGCAAGGATTTCGACCGAAGCTCCTCCGAGTAGCTGCGAGCGCTCCGCTTTTCTGCCGTGCTACGTTTCTCCTCCACCCTCTTTGCAGATGTGTCTTCCCGTGAGACCGTCTTACCGTTTCCCTCCCTGCTGACGCCTCGGGAAGCCAGGCTTTCGAGGATTTTCTGGCTTCTCTCACGCTGCCTCTCGATCCACTGCTGGGAGAGCCTCTGGTTCTCTTCCTGAAGCTCCCTCACCACAACCCACGGCGATGTGAGGATTCTTACAGCATTAACCGAAAAGTACTCCGCGTAGCCCACTTCAGGCTCGCCCAGAGAGCGCTTTATGCCATTGAGGTTGGTCAGCTCCCCTGCCACTATCGCAGAAACCCCAACCACGTAGAGGAGGAGCAAAAGGACTATCCCCCTCTTCATAGTAATACCTGAAAGGCAGGATGGTTAAATAAAAATTTTGTCTTTGCTCACAGCTGTGAGCGCAAGGAAGTGGGAACTGGAAAACTTCATCACCTGGAACTCCGTTCCGGATAACTCCGTCACTCCGCAAGCTACGCTTGCGGGTAACTACCAGCTTTTCACCTTCAGCCCTTCAATTCTGCTGAAGTGTTTCACATTTCTTGTAATCAGCGTGAGATCGTAGTTAGATGCCACCGCTGCAATCATAACATCCCGCACATCCAGCGACATACCCTTCTTCTTTAAGGTTGCAAAAATCTCTCCCGCCTTCTCCGCGCACGTATCGTCAAAGTTGATTATGTGGAACTTGGAGAGCAGATTTTTTGATTCTTCAACAGCTTTTTTACCTGTGTAGTATGCGCCAGCATAAAGCTCAAAGGCGTTTATGACAGTGGTAAATCTTATTTTCTCTCGGTCAAGCTCCTCAATCACAGGTATTGCACTTTGGTCTCCCCGCAGCACCGCTATAAGAAAATCAGTATCCACGCACTTCAAAGCAGCGCCTCCGTGTAACTCCTCCAGGCTTCTCTTATATCCCTCATAACTTCTTCCTTTATCTTGCACCTGCCAAAACTGTCCATAATCCTGCCTTCCTTCGCAATCAGACGCTTAATCACATCAGAAAAACTCTCATCCTTCCTTTTCACACTCTTTAAAAGATTATAGCTCTCCTCCGTAATCGTAATAGTTTTCGCCATGTATGTTTAAACTTATGTTCACATCTTAAAACATTCATCATTTCACAGCTGTGAGCGATGAAGCTTAAAAGCTCTCCATCTCTTTCATGCTGATTCAGAGCGTGAAGGGATGCAATCTCCGCTGCAGGTACTGCTACTACGACGATAAAGACATCGTGACGATGGAGCCGGAGGTTTTCAGGAGGGTGCTTGAGAGCCATATCTCAAGGCAGCGTCAGCGAGTTCTGCACGTGGTTTTCCATGAGGGAGAGCCATTGCTCGCTGGCGTGAGGTACTACGAGCAGCTCTTCAGAATAGAGCGGGAGATTGAGCGCAAGTATGGAGTAAGGATAACCAACGGCTTCGTGACAAATGGCACTCTTATAAACAAAACTTGGGTGAAATTTTTCAGAAAGCACGGGTGCGGGGTCACGGTAAGCATCGACGGTCCGGAGTATCTGCACAACCGAGCGAGGGTTTTCCCCTCCGGCGAGGGGAGCTTTTCAGAAGTGCTTCAGGGCTTGAGGCTACTAAAAGACGCCGGTCTTCACACCTCTGTGCTCTGCGTCCTCAACAAAGAAAACGTCAGCGCGGTGGAGGAGATTTTCTCCTTTGCCCTGCGGGAGGAAGTGACTCATCTCGGGTTTAACCCTGCCA
>JALUWC010000371.1 GCA_027019885.1 Geoglobus sp. | reverse complement strand
CAAGGATGGATTTCCAATTAGGCCGGACATACCCGGGCCTGTGAGAAAGAGAATTCTTCTCTCTGGTGGAATTGGATACAGACCAAGAGAAAGAGGGATCAGGAAGAAAAAAATGGTCAGAGGAAAGACAATAACAAGGGATACAGTTCAGGTAAACATGAAGGTAGTCAAGCATGGAAAGGTTCCCCTTGAGGAGTACTTCAAGCAATCTCAGGAGTGAAACATGGGTTTTCTGGAGGACAAGGTGAGAGCAAGAAGTTTTTACAGGCATTTCTCCAAAATATACGATTTTGTAAATCCAATCTTCTATTCTAATGAGATGCGTAAAACTGTTGTTGAGATGGCCAGAATAGCAAGGGGTGATTTCGTTCTTGAGGTTGGATGTGGTACTGGCTTCACAACACAGGAGATTGCTGGCAGGGTGGGGGAGGAGAACGTTGTTGCCGTTGACATAACACCTGAGCAGATGATGAAGGCTGTTGAGAGGTATGATAAAGCAAGCTTCCTGAGGGGAGATGCTGAAAATCTCCCATTCAGGAATGAGGTTTTTGATGCTTCAATCTCGGCTGGAAGCATAGAGTACTGGCCCCACCCAGCCAAGGGTGTCCAGGAAATGGCCAGAGTGACAAAGAAGGGGGGGAGAGTTGTAATTCTTGCCCCAAGAAAGCCTGACAACAGAATTGTCAGAAAATTTGCAGAGAGCATAATGCTCTTTCCATCAACCCAGCAGATGGTGCTCTGGATGGAGAAGGCTGGACTTGAGGATATAAAATACGTTGAAATGGGGCCCTATTCATTCTGGAGCAAGCTTGTGGTGATAATCTCAGGCAGAAAGTCCTGAGGTGGTTGAATGGACACGGCAAATGATTTCAGAATAAGGCTTGCTGAGAAGGCCTTTAAGGAGCTTGAAAACTCTCTGAACAATGTCAGGCTTCAGAGAAGGAAGGAGATGGTCAGAGAAATCTCAAATCTCAGAAGTGACCTGCAGATAATCAAGTACTCGTACATGCCATTTGGAGATCTTGCCGAATATGACTCTGTGGCGAAAATTTCTCGGACAGCATCTGAGTTTCTTGAGAGAGTCATGGAGGCTGAGAGAGATTTTCATCAGCTGAACGCAAAGTACTGGCTCGATTATCTGGCATCACTTCCGGTGCTGTTTCAAAGAGGAGACATATCAAGGGCTTATGAGGCAATAAAGTACTTCTCAGGAGAGATAATCTCATCAGTTCAGATTTCCCAGAACCTGTGGCTCTGCTCATTCGACTGCGGGTTCAAACTGGAAGTTGTCACGAATTCCAAGGATATTCTATCAATGGAGCGTTCTACTGTTAGCTTTCTCCCTCCAAGGCAGTTCGGAAACATTGTGAGCGAGGGGATGTTTGTTTCAGCTCAGCTTGACAGAGTGGGAGAGCTGACTCACAAGGAGATTCTCTCAATCAAAGACAGTCTTGGAGAGGTTGAGGCAGTACTGCTGAATTTGTTTTAATCTGCTCCGATTTTGGAGTGAATCGTATAAAAATATAAATATTTCAAATTCAATATGAATTCGGGGGATGAAAATGGAAAGGGATGCGGTGCTTGCTGGCATCATGGTAATCTCATCAGTGAGTCTGACTTGGAAGTGGCTTTCACTCTACAACAGAGTTGACAGTGTTGTGATATTCTCAGCCTTTCTTTTAACACTGTCCCTTGGACTTCTTCTGATAAGCATGGAGTACAGGATGCAGAAAATGAAGGAAGAATTTGAGAGCATAAAGAGGACAGTTGCCATAAACTCTGCGGATCTTGAGGAGAAGATGGAGGGGAAGATAAGAGCGTACATGGAGTCCATAGAGTTCAGGCTTGACAGGATTGAGAGAAGGCTT
>JALUWC010000370.1 GCA_027019885.1 Geoglobus sp. | reverse complement strand
TGAGACTTCCTGCCCTGAATCTGAAGGATGTCAGGATAGATCTGTTTTATGATGACACCTCATTCAGAAGGATGATGGAGAATCTGGACAATCTTGGCAGAAATGGGATGAGAGGGCTAAACCTGATGTTCGGCCATGAGGAAGTTTGCGAGTCAGAGCCTGAAAAAATAAAACTTTTTGATAGATCTCTCAACAGATCTCAGATTGATGCTGTATCAAAAGCCCTTGGAAGCCCTGACTTTTTCATAATACATGGCCCATTTGGAACCGGCAAGACAAGAACCCTTGCGGAGTACATAATTCAGGAGGTTGAGAGGGGAAACTCTGTTCTCGCCACAGCGGAAAGCAACGTTGCTGTTGACAATCTTGTTGAAAGGCTTGCTGAAAAGATTGATGCCGTCAGAGTTGGGCACCCATCAAGAATCAGTCCCGAGATTCAGAGGGTTTCTCTCAATCAGCTAATGAAAGAGCATGAGAGGTATGCAGAGCTGATGGGGATATGGAAGCAGATAGAAGAGGTATTCACGAGAAGGGATATGGAGCAGAAACCAGCTCTATCTCTCAGGAGAGGTCTCAGTGATGATGAGATCATGGAACTTGCCAGAAGGGGTGCAAAACGATGTCGAGGTCTTTCAGAGAAAGCAATAAAATCCATGGCGAAATGGATCGAGTTAAATGAGGAGGTAAATACTCTCATAGCTGAGACTGAGAGAATTGAGAGGGAGATAACAAACGAGCTTATAGGCAATGCTGATGCTGTTCTCACAACAAACTCAACAGCCTTTGTTGTTGAGAGAGAATTTGATGTTGCGGTTGTTGATGAAGCTTCTCAGGCAACAATTCCCAGCGTTCTGATACCTTTGAATAAAGCAGAGAAATTTGTCATTGCGGGTGATCACAGGCAATTACCACCTGTTGTTGCAAGCATACAAGCAAAAGAGCTTGAGAGAACTTTATTTGAGATTCTGATAGAGAAGTACAGCTTCAAGTCAGAGATGCTTTCAGTCCAGTACAGATGCAACAGAGATATAGCTGAATTTCCCTCTCAGGTATTCTACAACGGTAAGATCCAGAGTCATGAAAGTATCGAAAACATCTCTCTGAGAGATTTTAATCTGAGTCCAACCAACTCCTTCCAAAAGACTCTCCTCGACAATTCAGTAGTGTTCGTGGATACCTCCCCGATAAGTGCAAGGGAAATTCAGAAAAAGAGCAGCAAGTCCTTTTACAACCCTGCTGAGATCAGAATTGTGAAAAAAATTGTTGATGAGCTTTTCAGTATTGGTCTCAGCGGTGAGAGCATTGGGGTTATCTCTCCCTACGACGATCAGGTCAGAATGCTTAAGGAAACATTGAGCTGCGAAGTCAAGAGTGTTGATGGATTTCAGGGCAGGGAAAAGGATGTAATTGTTATCTCCTTTGTCAGAAGCAACGATTATGGAGAGATAGGATTTTTGAGAGATTACAGAAGGTTGAATGTCGCAATAACAAGAGCGAAAAGACTTCTGGTTATGGTTGGCGATAGCAGAACTCTCTCCTCAGACCCTCTCTACAGGAGGATCATCCATTATGCTGGGGGTAGTGGTAAGATTATTGATGCGGGCCTGATCCTCTGAAATTCTGTGGTGAGATTTTCAGGATGTGTCTTCGCTATGCTCATGGGAATCAAACTCAAAAACTCCTTTTTCAAAACTCAGAAAACATGTTTTTCTGATTTTTCACAGCTGTTATCAGAATCAGTGCTATCATCAAAAGCAAAACACCACCGTACTGCAGGAATGTTAAACTCTCATTCATGAACATCACACCAAAAATGTGAGCAAACAACCCCTCCATTGAAAGAATAATGCCCGCATCAACTGATTCTGTGT
>JALUWC010000369.1 GCA_027019885.1 Geoglobus sp. | reverse complement strand
CATTGAAGCATACAAAGCAGGAAATATAAGAAAGTGGAGATATACTGCTGTTGCAGATGAGAGAACCCGTCCTCACCACCTTGCTTTGCATGGCAAGGTATTCGAGGTTGGAAGTCATGATGAACAGCTTGCATTGAAAGTCATGGGCGAGCCAAACTGCAGGTGTCGCCCTATTCCATTCTTTGATGATCCAAAGTATGATACACCAGATTATGTTTATGAGCAGGAAAAGAAGGAATGGGCAACCAAAGCCTTAGATGAAATTAAAAATAAAGAATCTAAGAAAGCAAAATATCTCAGAAAGCTGGCAGGGATCAGGACACCATCAGTCCCAGTAGAAAAAAGACTTGAGGAGCACATCAGAAAAGCATGGGAGGCAACAGAAAAAGATGGCTTCGAGAGAGCCATTGGGGTGATTGGAGACAGGATAATTACATGGAGAGGCAGAAAGAAAGATGTTGGGAGAAGATGGATATCTTTCCTGAAAGAGGTAAAGAATGAGGACTTCAAGTTCTATCACACACATCCATCGTGGGACTCTCCACTAAGCCCAGAAGACATCTGGAACTTTTTGAAGCTCGAAAACTGTAAAGAGCTGGTGGCAATAACTAAAAAACACAAATACAGGATAGTTAAAACAGATGACACCATTCACATCAAATACGTTTCAGCCCAAGAATTCAGAGAGGAGTTTTACAAGGAAGCAGAGAAGTACTATGATAAGTTTATCAACGAGGGGCTGGATAGGGTGGAGGCGTGGAGAAAAGCATTAATAACTGTAGGGAGAGAATATAGTAAGCAGTTCAAGTTCAGGTATGTTGTCGAGGAGAGGAAATAAAATGAAAAATGAAACCCATCCTCCGGATGATTCATACGTGTTTGAGGTTTTTGAAGCACTGCACAAGCTCGAACATGAGCCAAACAAACTTACAAAGAAAGAGATCTCCATTTTGAAAAGACTCGGACATGCAGACGAGTTGAGGAAACTTGGTTTGATTAAATAGCCTGACTTTTCTTTATATTATCTCTTTAAGCAGATTAACTCATGCAGGAGGTAACACTGGATCTGACAGCAACAGCAATTGAGGCAGAGCCTGCTTTCAATTTTGAGTCATCAGCAACAACCGAACAGCCATTGAGGAGAAGAATCATAGCGGTCTCTGAAGGAGTACATAATGGAATAAACTTCAGCGGAGAAGAGATCAGAAGGATGGTTCAGACAGCTATAGAGCTGAAGGAAAAAGAGGACAGAGACTATTTCGCTGCTCCTCTCGTCCTCGATCACTCTGGCAGATTTCTGGACAAAGTTGGGGCAACATACAATCTGTTCTATGATGAAGAACTGAAGGCTGCGGTGGCTGATGTTGAATTCTGGACTTACACGCCAATGCTGAAAGAGGTTGCAGAGAGGGTCAGAAGGGATCCTGAAAACACTTACTTCAGCGTTAGAGTCAGGGGAAAGCTGAGAGATGGGAATGAGATAACAGATCTGCAGCTAATCCACATAGCTGTTGTTTTAGAGCCAGCTGACAGCAACGCTCGCATTATTGGTGAGCTTGAAAATAATAAGGAGAGTTTTGATATGTCGGAAGAGGTTTTGGATTTTGGAGTTGTGCCAGAGCATCCATGGGAGTACAGTAAGTCAACAAAGCCGTGGAAGAAGCCAGCCCTGCAGGACTTCACTTCATCAGGCTGGGAGGGGCTAAGTGCTGAGGAACAGAGAAGCATAGCAGGACATTATGCTTGGGCTCCCAAAAACCCACCTGACAAGTTCACAGACCTCAAACTTCCCCATCACGAACCAAAAACCCATGCAGTCAACTGGAATGGGGTTAGAGCAGCAATGGCAGCTTTATTTGGGGCAAGAGGAGGAGTGAACAT
>JALUWC010000368.1 GCA_027019885.1 Geoglobus sp. | reverse complement strand
AAGAGAAGGACAAAGAGGTTCTTTAACAGGTTTCCTTTCAGGAGTTCTTTTGATTCCGTGCAGAGCTGGTTAGGGAGTTTCGTTGCCATTTATAATGCGGAGGTGTTATCTTGACAGTCCCCACACAACAATTCGCGTCTTTCTATTTTTCTATCGAAAAAATTTATTAATAATTCATATATCTTTTGTCGCTCCACTTCGAAATTTACTAAATTAATTGTACTTTCTTTACTTTCAATACCAAATGCCGTAGCTTTAAAAGTGTCATCGGCGGTTTTTTGCTCGTCTTTGGCTCTACCACGGTCCTCCTCACTATCAAACTCATCCGAAGCAATGGTAAACTTAACAAGGTCATTTTTTGGTGAGTCTTTGTTATGGTGTTCCTCGATAATGTCTAGTAAGGCTCCATTTAAAATATCAATTTTCTCATTCATCAGTTTTTGATTTACATCATTGGATAATTTTTTAGTACGAGGTTCTTTTGAACTGTATTTACTACCAGAACTACCGTCATAATCTAAAATTTTTGAATGATGGTAGTCTATATACTTATCTTTTTCTTGTTCGCTTTGCTTTCTTAGGAAAAACTCACTCAACTTCCCCAGATCATGAATCAACGCTCCAATCTCAGCAAGCAAAATTGCATCTCTATGCTCCATTAATTTCTTTAGATTTTCCATACCACACCACCCAGAAACTTTAATACACCATCAAAAACGACTTTAAACTCAGGCAAATCTTTCATCTGATGTCTGAGCGAGCTTTCCCAAGCATTTCTGAAATCATCTTTTCTGCTCAGTAAGCCATCAAAATCAGCTTTAACCTCTTTAAACCTGAATTTTTCGTCAATAATGCCGGAAACATCAAGCCCAAGTTTTGAAAGATACCATACATCGTACAAATCCCTTGGCCTTGTTCTCTGGAATAGGGATCGCATCTTCTCAGCAAAAATCTCTTGAAGTGAATAAGCCAGAACTTCTGCATTGCAACTATCGGAATACGGATGGATGATTTTTCTCCTCTCTAACGGAAGGATTATTACTTCATTCTCTTTTTTTGTTATGTCTATTTTTATTCTTAAGGGATTGCTCGCTCTTCTCAGAATTCTGAAATAGATTGCAACTTCGTATCCATTCTCAACTTCCTTAAATCTGATGTTTTCATCAAAACTGATTCCACTCTCCCTTTTTGCCTCTCTCACGGCTTTAACAATTAATTCTTTCACTTCCTCTGCTTCCAGATTTTCAAGCAATGTAAAGTCCAAATCATCCGAGAACCTGTAATTCTCGATGTACACCTTTCTAATGCCCGTTCCACCTTTTAACGCCATATTAAGCTTTGATAAAGAAGCTAAAAGCCAGTTTTGAGCGTAATCTCTCTCTACTGTCGTTTCTGGCACACCATTTTTCCTTGCGAACTCCCTTATTTCAAACTCGGTAATCATTCCAGCTCACCAATATCAAGGTTGATTATCAATCTCCATTTACCATTCGTTTCTCCCTTTTTTGGCATGGTAGGATCGAGAAGTAAGTAGTTCTTCGCCTTAACTTCTGGCAGATTAATCTGCAAACCCAGAACATCACATAAATACCCAAGTCTCCTTACAACTCCAGAATTCCCGATTTTAATAGCATACTCCGACAACTTCTCAAAATCAAATTCACCATGCTTCAAAGCCTTCGCAACTTCTATTATTCCTCCGCACAGCCCTGGCTTATCCAAACAATCAACAATCGTTTTTTCTCTGTCTGTCACATTAACCTGAAACTCCTCAAGCCATGCTCCCTCAATCCCGAAAAACTTTCCTTCTTTTATCCTGACAATCCTGTATCTAACCCCAAATATCTCCAGCTCCTGCTTCTTCTTCCTCGATGTTGTCTGAACAAAGACTGTTGCAGGAATCTGCTCCGTTAATCCGTGATAGTTGAGCGCTGACCAGTAAGCAATCGCTGATGGATCTACAAGTAAAGAACCGATAACGAATTCATTCAGCGTGTATTCCCCTTTCCTTGCGCCAAGCGGTATTACCATGTACTTTCCCTTCTCTATTCTCTCAACCCACCCCTTCTTCTCTAACCTTGAAAGGATAACTTTCAGGACATTTCTGTCAATACCACCAATCTTTGCGGCTTCTTCAACAGTAAATACCTTCTTCCTTGCCAGTTCATCAAACATCTTTATTCTCATTTTGATGCACCACAATTAACAATTTTGTTAACTTTGGTGTATTTCATTGAGAAGAATGTTTTTAACTTCATCATTTTTGAAACCATCCACCTTGACGTCGTTATCGTTTATTGGCTCAACAACACCGAATCCACTTGATTTCTTGGCTGAAAAGCCAATTTCATAGAACATTTTCTTCAGTGCTTTTGATAAGAATCTCAAGTCTTCTTCCATTTCCTTTCCAATTTCATCTAATTCCCCTCTGGTTATTAAGTCGAAGGGGTAGTAGAGTAATCTGAAAGTACCTTTAGATCTTTCGGGGACAGTTTCAAAGTATATTGGACCTCTGCCCTTAACGGGGGTTCTTGTTTCTCTACTTAAAGGAGTAATGACATCAAGTGAGATTTCTTCAAAGAAGGTTGGATAGAATAATAGTCTTCCA
>JALUWC010000367.1 GCA_027019885.1 Geoglobus sp. | reverse complement strand
TTCGGGGACAGTTTCAAAGTATATTGGACCTCTGCCCTTAACGGGGGTTCTTGTTTCTCTACTTAAAGGAGTAATGACATCAAGTGAGATTTCTTCAAAGAAGGTTGGATAGAATAATAGTCTTCCAGATCTCGATGGAATTTCTTTCGAAACGTATCTTTTTTCCATGAGGTACTTTTCAAATTCTTCTTTTACATGATTGGCACTTTTTCCAAATTTATCAGCTATAAACTTATTTAGGTAATTCTCAAGAGCGTCTTTTTCATTTCCAAAAAGTCTCACTAGCAAAGCTCTCCTCTCTTTCCAATTGCTTTTGTCAAATTCTTCTTCAAAAACCTTTATAGCAGCAAACCTCAAAGCCCCTTTCCATGTTGTTGCTCTAACCATTGGAAGTTTGAAGACCTTATCTTTTACAATTGGGTTATCTATGATGTAGAACTCATCGTCGTCTTTGCTCAGGTAGGGTTTTTTGAGAGTGAAAGTAATTTCTATGAAACAAGAATATTTCGGCAAATTTGCGAAATTAGCTTTAAAAATATCCTCTCTCATCTCATTTAGTAAAGATAATTCATCTTTTAGACATATTCTTATTCCCCTATTGGGATCTTTTCTCCATTCTCTATCAAAGACAATTCCCTCTAATTTCTCTTTCCCAATGTCTTTCTTTAGCAAGAATGATGCTAATATTTTTTGTCGGAAAATTAAATAAGTCTCAAACTTTCTTATATTTTGCCAATTTGGTTCTCTTCTATAATTATTCCAGAAATACGAATACACGTCAAATTTTTCAGCCATTTTTATCACCACTTATGTCGTCCAAAATTTCATATCCTCTTTTGAAATTTATATTTTTATCAAATAATTTTTGAATCCGTTGATAGATTATATTCAACTCATTATCATCCCTAACATAACCAAATACTTTCTGAGGGTTGCCAAATGAGAAAATCTTCTTACTAACCCCTACACACCCTCCCAGCCACTTGTCGAAGTTTTCATCGGCATCTGGCAAATATTCTTTAGGATTCTCGGGATCACGTTTTACAATTTCATTTATCTGCTTGCGAGTTAAATATCGTCCTTCCACAACCCAATAAAATCTGAAATTGAACCAGTTTGGGTCATTCTCCTTTCCAATCAACTCTTTATTTCTTTTTAGCCAAGTTTTTACCTTGTTAATGTCTGAAAAAGTATCCCATTGCCTAAATTCTCCGTAATCCTCGATTTTTATCAATCCGTAGGACGTGCCCCATTTACCATTAGGCTTCCATGTAATTCTACCACCGATAGCTCCATAATTTTCAATAATCCACAATGTCTTCTTTAATAACCACTTCTGTTCTGGAACTAAATCAGAGAGGAAAATAAATTTAAGATTGAAAACCGTATTTACTCTTAATCCTGCCTCAGATCCCTTTCCTTTTTCGATATCTTCGTTATGGATCCCATTAATTTCTAATCTAAATCTTCTGCTCCATCCTGTGCAACCAAACAATTGGCATACAGGACAAACTTGCTTATCTAAAGCTTCTTGAACTGTTTTACCTTCTTTAATACTTCTTTGAAATCTCTTTTGGTCTAATTTACACCTGTTTTCGGAACTAGGATCACAAGCATAACCACCCAGCCCCCTCACAATAGCCTCAAACCACCACCTTAACGAACCTATGATGGATGTTTCTCTCAGCTTTGTGCTTTCCCGATTGATGTTCCCAGTCCATATTGGCGTTAGTGTTCTTATCTTAATCCTCACTTAAAACACCTCTACAGATTAAAATCTCAGGCCAAATTTTCAAATCTAAATTAGATTGCATACACCAAATATATTCTTTTCTATTCTTTAAATACCTGAAAATTCAAGCACAAACAAATGATGAAATTCGAGATAATTTACCCAGAAACAAAATCTGAAACTTCTGGAAATAGTTTTTGAATCTTTATACCTCTGTTTTAATTTGACATTATCGAGGTAAAGAATCTTTCAAAGCAATGCAATTTATAAAAACTTTTTCAGAGAGTATCCTAAATTCAGGCAAATCTCAATCTAAACCTTTTCAATCTTTTGTAATGCCACAAATTCCCCGTCAAACCTGCAGACCCTTAACAATGGCAATTGCAGCGATAAGAATGTCTCCAGCATCTCCCCATTTTTTCTCAGCCCCACCTACATTTTCGCAGCCTTTACAATGATCCGGTCATCATAAAGCAGAATAATGAAAGTCTCTTCAAGAATTTCCTTAGCCTTTTCCACGTTATCTACCCATCTGATGGACTCGTGAAGGACAATCTCAGTTATGCAGAGTCGTTTTAATGGCAGATCTAACATATCCTTAACGTAATCGATCAGAATATCGGTGTCTATCAGCACTCCCTCCTCCATCCTTTGCCCTCACATCATCGTACTCCGTAAGTAAAAGTTTTCTCAGCTTGATTCCAACCTTTTCCCTTTTCATCTTCAGATAACTCTCCACAGGCTCTCTCAACATCCCTTTGGTCTCTTCTTTACCGTTTAGTTTAATAATCTTCCAAGACCACTTAGTATATGCTACATCTTGTTGTTTATGACATCTCAAAGGACTACAGCAGAACGAAGCTTTCAAAACTTCTGGAGAGATTTGGCCTTGCAAGAGTTCAGTATTCAGCATTCAGAGGAGAACTCAACCCGAATGACAGGGATGTTTTGGCGAGGAGGGTGAAGAAGTTCGTTGAGGATGAGAGGGACTGCATATTCATCATTCCTCTCTGCATGAGATGCGCCTCAACAGCGATTGTGATAAGCAATACGGGAGTTGAGCTTGTGAAGGATAAGAGCGTTGAATTCATCTAAACGCAGAAGTCGTAAACCTCACAGTATCTACATTTTTTTGATTTGGATGCGGATGGGTATTTCTCACTCCCAATAATCTCTTCAACCTTCCTTATGATTCTCATCAGCGAACGCCTGTCTTCAGGCTCAATTCTGACCTCAATCAGCTTTCTCGTGCCCACAATGTAAATGTATCCCAGCCTTACGCTTTTTTCAAAATTCTCTTCCAGAAGCAGAGCGTAGGCTGTGAGCTGCATTTTCCACGAATAGCTGACAGAATCAAACCTTGACAGCTTAATATCAACCGGATAGAGCGATGAATCAGTTTTTACCATGGCGTCAAGCAACCCCTTGATACGGTATCTCTGACTTTCAAGGTAAATTCCTGTCTCAAGCTCTCCACCCATTTTTTCAGCAAATCTTCTTATGTTTCTTTCCACCTCAGCCTGAGCTCTCTTTCCCTCCTCCATTTTCGGCTTCTGAATACGTATTCCGGCAACCTTGATGAAATATACCTTCCTGGGGCAGTAGAGATACTGCACAACATCGCTGACATCAATCACACTACCACCTCTGTGAAAACCCTTCATACTTTCCCTCATTTCTGAGATAGGATACAATCTTTCGGGCCTGAAGCAGGATTATGGATGAGTAGGTTAGATTTCTGCCACTGTATTGAGTTTTAGAGTCAAAACGTTCCAGAATTGCAGAGAGAAGCAGCTTTCTTGCCCTGTCATTGAGGTTGCACACAAAATTCTTTATCTCACCATCCTCAGGCTTCACCTGCCTGTATGAAATCAGCCTCAAAACCACCCTGTCAACAATCTGCTGCCTGAAGTTCTCCATGAAATCTATGGCGAGAGAACTCCTCCCAGAGATGTCAACATGGAGAAAACCCGCATAGGGATCAAGTCCGGCAAGCTCCAGAGCCTTTGTACACTCGGTAAGAAGAATAGAGTAACCATAGTTCAGCATCGCATTCACAATATCCTTAGCGTATCTCGGACTTCCAGCCTCAACTCCCCTTCTGCCATCGAAACCATATCCCTCAGGTATAACTTCGGAGAGAGCATCCCAGTATACTTTGGAGGCGTTTCCCTCTATTCCAAGAATGTGTTCCCTCACATCATCAATTTTCTCTGCCTTAATCCTGTCAATCTCTTTAAGGCAGTGATCTATTTCCATTCTTGTCTCAAGAAGCGATTTTGCAACATCAGGATTTGAATCCCTTCTTGTTTTTGCAAGATTCATAAGTACCGTCATCTGATTTCTCATCTTGGCTTTCACAAATTCCTTTGAAAGATGCACAGATCTTTCATCATTGTAGGCGTAGTACTGCTCCCTCCTTGTTTTTGCAGTGCCAATAAGCGGATGGCTGAGCCTTCCCAGCACCTCTCCCTTTCTGTCAAGAAAAACGATGTCTGACTTGTTTTTCAGAAGCATTTTTATTGCATCAGTGCTTATTGATGCCTTCCCTGTCACAATAATTTGCCTGATTTCCTCTGGCTTTAGCTTCCTTACAGTCTTTCTCTTCTCTTTTATAGCGATCATACCATCTTCAACGCCTATGAATTTTCCAAATCCATCGATAACAACTCTCATGAGCAGACGCTCCTGAACATGCATGAATTGCGGCAGTTTTCAGCCTTTCCGGGATCGATCTCATTGAAAACGATCTCGGCCTTCTTATCCCTCTCCTCAACCCACCAGCTTCTCAGATTTGCATCGATGTAATGTATGTCCTTTACAACGCTCATTCTTTCTCCGAAGTTTATTGAGACTATGCAACCAATATCAACGGGGATTTCATACAGACTCTCAAGAACCAAAGCGTATCCTGTTGTGTAAAGCCTCAGATTCGAATTGAACTCACCAACCTTGACATCAAAGACTATATTTCTCATGTAATCGTAGCAGTCAACAGCTATTATCCCACTGCAACCAAGCAGTGTTCCATCCATTCTGTGCTCAACGAGGAAAGGTATTGAGGTTAGCATGACATCATCATCCGAGGCATGAAACTGCTCAGCTCTTATTTTCAAGTAGGATGTCCTGCAAAGAGACAGCGTGTATTCCCAAACTGATTTTACAGCATTGCTCATCGCTTCGTTTTCGTAATCAGGCTGTAATGCATCAAAATTACCCTTCTTTGCCTCCTTTATGGCCTCTGAAATTGCATTATGTACAGCCTTTCCAAGTTTTATTTTAAAGTTCTCCTCACCCCTGACTTTCTCAACAAATCTCAGGTAAACATCCCTTTTTGTGGGGCAATACTGACTGCATATTATGTACATTGGGAGCTTTACATCGTAGTATGGTTTCAAAGGAGGAGAATGCCAGTTCCATCCTCTCAGCTCTTCAGGAACCGGATTCTGTCTTATTTTCGGTCTTAAGTTCAGTGTAAGAAATTTCTGTTCAGTTTCATTCAGGAAATACACCATGTCAAATAATCATGAAACAAAAATATTTATTGTTTTCCAAAGGAATCATGAGATTTATCGGAAAAACATACGCTGAATCATCAAAAACAGATGTTTGATGTTTTCACGACAATTTATCAAAGATATTTGTTTTGCATCACCAACAGAGGTAGCACAGACCTGAGATCTTTGTGAAATGGCTAAAGGTAACCCTGCATATTTTAAAATAACAGAAATAAATAATAACAAATCAATTTTTATCTTTCCAAATACTCCGAGAAAAAACACTGATTTTAATAACAAATAACCCGCTGAGCTGTATAATCGCTATAACGTCACCTGTAAAAACACTTTCGGCAGTTACGCTCTAAATGTCCCCTGATTTGATTTGAATCCCTTTTTAAGTGAAAGGCCATTTTCAGGAATGCAAATCTCATGAGGAAAAACCAGTCAGTTAAATTTAAATTTTCAAGAATTAAGAGATTATTAGGGTCCTTCCCAAATCACATCTCAGCCAACCTTTGTAACTTCATCAGAGTAGTCCACTTGAATTCAGAGTTTGTGAATCTCTTCCCAAATCACATCTCAGCCAACCTTTGTAACTTCATCCCACTCTTCCTGCTGTCCAACCTTTTCATTCAACTTCCCAAATCACATCTCAGCCAACCTTTGTAACTTCTACATAGAGCGCGTATCCTCTCGACGGGAACAGGTCTCTTTCCCAAATCACATCTCAGCCAACCTTTGTAACTTCTAGCACCACAGCCATCGGAT
>JALUWC010000366.1 GCA_027019885.1 Geoglobus sp. | reverse complement strand
TGAGATCCCTGCAACCGTGAAATTTCTTGATGAGCTTATGAGTCTGAGGAGGAGCAGGGACAGGCTTGGAAGGCAGGAGTTCGTTGAGGTGCTCAAGAGGAGACCCTCATACTCCATTGTCCCTTACGAATTTGAGGACGAAGAATATCAGGCTGAACAGCAGAAAAGAGGCTGGTTAAGCAGGCTGTTCTCATTCAGGAGGAAATCAAGAGCATGACATCAAATCCTCTTGCATATCATCTTGCCGAGGCACTCTTCAGTCTGATTTACTCTTCAGGCTCTACTCTGTACAGAAGGATGAATCTTGTTACATTCATTTACAACTGCTGTTCTGCAATGCTCAAAAATGCCAGAGATGCTCAAAAAGAGCTTGAGGAAATCAGCAGAAAGATAAAGACACTCAGAGAAAGCTATGAGCCAATAATGGACATGTATCCTGCGGTTTTCGAGAAGAAAGTTGCATTTGAAATGTACCTTGACAAGGTTATTCAGGATCTGCTCTTGCTGGTGAACGACTTCGAGCTTGTGAATCCGAGAATCATGCAGGAAGTATATGCTGCGAGGTGGGGTGAGAAATGAACATAATACTCGGAAATGCAAGCAATCTGAGCTTTATTCCTCAGCAGAATTTCATAATCACAACCTATGATGAGATTGTAACTCTATCAGCCTTTATGGTCGTAATTGGCTTTATTTTTGGTTATTTAACTGCATGGGTGGCGTTGAAGTATGGAAGGCTGGTTAAGAAAGTTTGAGAAGGAGTTTCTGAAGAAGCCGGGAGAACATCTGCTGGAGATTGGGATTACAGGCTCAGGAAAGACTCAGACTCTTTACTGGCTTGTGGATGGTCTTGTCAATCGTGGAAAAAATGAAACTATTGTCTGGTTTGACACTGGAAAGAGCTCTGAGTTCCTGACTCTTGCCAAATTCAAGCCACTGAGACTAATAATTCCTGAAACTCTTGACATTGACGTGTCACTCAAAACAGACAATCTGAACGAGATTGAGAGGGTGCATGTTTTTGATTTCGGTGAGGTGTGGAGAAGTCTTGATAAACATAAGATAAATGTAATAAGTTTTGAGCCATTTGTTTTACATCCTGAGATCTACACAAAGATAGTTGGAAAGCTATTCACAGCCCTTATTCGCTTAGCTCATGACTACGCCCTGCCAACTCCAATGACCATAATCTACGATGAATTCCACAAAGTTGCACCCGGACAGGGTCACGGTCTGTCGGAAAAGCATTACAGATTCGGAAGCATAATACAGCTGAACATTGAGAGGCTGAGGAGTCTTAAAGTCAGATTTGTTGCCACATCTCACGGATGGACTAAAATCCGTAGAGGTGTAAGATCGAGCTTTAACTGGTTCATCTGCAAAAGAGGTGCCAATTTTGCAAACGATCAGCCAAAACTGCAGAGATTCAATCCTCTTTTTGAGAAACTGCAGACTGATGAATGCGTGATAGTTTATCCGACAAAGATTTTCAGCGATATAGTCAAACTGCCAAAATACGAAGATGGAGAAGAGCTCGGAACTGTGAGGTATATCGGAGTTTTTGAGGTATGAAGAGGAGAAAGAAGTGGTTCCGGATTGAAAGGGCTAAAAGAAAGAGGATGAGAATTTTGATCAGAGATAAACCAGTATTCGGGATAAACAGCCATCCACTCCCAAGAGCAAGGAGGAGGGAGGATAACCGTCCGATAAGGCACATCCACATTTACAGGAGTAAAAGACATATACCACTTGACAGAAAGTATATTGGTTATGTCATCTCAGATTTCCGTAAGAGAATCGGAAGAAAGAGAAAGAAGAATAAGGAAGATCAGAGATAGAATTAACGAGCTCAGACAGAAGTATGGAATGGATTTCAATGAGTTTTTTGATTCGACAG
>JALUWC010000365.1 GCA_027019885.1 Geoglobus sp. | reverse complement strand
ACATCAGCCTCTTTCAGACCTACAGCCTCTCTCTTTTTCTCCTCCCTTGAAACAGTTCGAATCAGGGGCAGAGCTGGAATTTCAAATTCCCGGACATTCATCTGAAAGCTCTGTTCTGAAGGCTCAATTGCATCAGCGACAACCGCTATGACAGCAGGAAGGGGCATTCTTAGTTTTGCAACTGTTTTTCCACCAAGAGAATACCTGCTGACAGTAACTGAAGAGCCATCAATTTCAAAATTCAGACACTCCGTTATGCATGGCAGATTTTTCCTCTGGGCAAATCGAGCAGAAACCTCTTTCCCGAGTCTGGTTGATGAGAAGACGATTATATCGGGACTTATCATCTCATCCAGCTTCTCCATGGCAGCAGTGATTGAGGCGTAGTCGTAGCTGGGTTTTGCCTGATAGATGAAATCTGCTTTTGCCTCCACGAAAGATAGGCCATGAACCTCAAATCCAAGTTCCTTGAGCTTTGAAGAAATTCTGTTGAAGTCTTCAGCTTTTTCAGAAAAAAGCAGAGCTTTCATCATGCCTCCCTCCTTATTATCTCGACAAGCTTCCTGGCAACATCTCCGGCATCCCCCTCAACAACCTCCTGCTTTCTGTCAATTGCGGGGGCGAGATTCTCAATTACCTCATAGCTCTTGCTGACCTCCACTCCAAGATCTTTAACTGAGAGGCTTTCCACTGGCTTTTTCGAGGCTTTGAGTATATCCTTGAGGGCAGGAATTCTCGGCTCGTTTATCTCGTTTGTCACGCTCACAACGCATGGCAGATCTGACTCCACGACTTCAATGTAATCCTCCATATCCCTCACACACACCACTTTTTCATCTGATATTTCCTTTATCTCACTGACGAATGTTATCTGCGGGAGATTCAGGATTTCGGCTATCCTTGAAGCCATCTGACCTGAATAATCATCTGATGAAGCGTCACCAAGCAAGATCAGATTATAGCTGTCCTTTTCTATCAGCTTTGATAAAACAAGAGCAGCACTTTCAGGAGACGATTCTGTGAAGTCTGTAACAACCACCGCCCTGTCTGCTCCCATGGCAAGAGCCTCCTTTATCGTCTTTTTGAGATCGGGAGAACCTACGGAGATGGCAACAACCTCTCCTCCGAGATTTTCCTTTATCTTTATGGCCTCTTCCAGTGCGTTTCTGCTTAGATCGTCAAGCTTCTTTGGCACATCAAGAATTGGCTCTCTTGTCTCTTTTACAATTTTCACCTGTTCAAGATTGTAGACTTCTTTAACACATACGGCAATCCTCATGAAAATCACCAACAAAAAAGAGAAGAGATTATTTCAGATATTCCTTCCCGATGATGTCTCTTGCAATTATCAGCCTCATTACGTTCTGAGCGCCCTCAGCACCTATGACGTAGCTGAACGGCCCGAGCCATGCTCTGAATATTGGCGCTTCTTTGGTGTAGGCATATGCCCCGTACCACTTCATAACCTCCTCAGCCAGATCAACGCATGTCTCTGGCCCGTAATTCTTTGCAAGAGCGACAGGAACATTCAGATCGAGAGGCTTGTAGGATGAATCCTTCTCAATGTAGATCTTGTCTGCAAGCCTTGATGCTCTGTAAACAAAGTATCTCGATGCCTCCCATCTGGCATACATGTCGGCGAACTTGAAGCTCACGCCTTGGAATGATGAGATGTTTCTTCCAAAGAGTTTTCTCGTCCTGAACCACTCAACAGCCTGCTCGAGGAGCCATCTTGATGCACCAATTGTAGCGGCAGCAACAACAATTCTCGCCAGGTTAAAGCCCTCCATAACATGGTAAAAGCCCCTGTTCTCTTCTCCGATCAGATACTTGCTCTCAACTTCAAAGTCCGTGAGCTTGAAACCGCCTGTTGTCAGGCCATGCCTTCCGATATCCTCAT
>JALUWC010000364.1 GCA_027019885.1 Geoglobus sp. | reverse complement strand
CAATGCTCTTGTCCTTCACAAGCTCAACTCCCGTGTTGCTTATCACAACTGCAGTTGAGGCGCATCTCATGCAGAGAGGAATGATGAATATGCAGTCCCTCTCATCCTCAACGAACTTCTTCACCCTCCTCGCCAAAACATCCCTGTCATTCGGGTTGAGTTCTCCTCTGAATGCTGAATACTGAACTCTTGTCAGCCCGAATCTCTCCAGAAGTTTTGAAAGCTTGGTTCTGCTGTAGTCATTTGAGATGTCATAAACAACAAGGTGGAGCATGGCACATATAGTATTTCAAATAATAAGTATGTTATCGGAAAATTTTTAAATTTCGCAATTTATTAATTAACATGCCCACGACAATTACGATTAAAGAGGGAACAAAAGAATTACTAAAAGAAATGAAAGGTGACAAAGACTGGGACAGTTTTTTGAGAGAACTTGCAGTAAATTATCTCAAGATAAAAAGAGAAGAGGTTAGATTTAGGCTGAAGAAGCTTCTTTCTGCAGAATATGACGAGGTAAGGGTGAAGGAGTGGGCGAGGGAATACTGATTGACACTGATGTCCTGATTGATTACGTTAAAGGTTTAAGGGATCTGCCATCAAAACGGCTTTATATCACTGAGATAGTTATGTATGAGTTCATAAGAGGAACTGAAAATGTGGATGAAGCCAAGAGAATTCTTGAAGAGGGCTTTATTGTCATTTTCCATGACAACGAGATTATTGCAAAAGCTGCTAAAATATGGGTTGAATTGAGAAAGAATGGAAAAATGCTGGATGACAGAGACGTTCTAATTGCTTCATCAGCTATTGTTAAAGATCTACATCTTCTGACCAAGAATCTAAGACATTACAAAAGGTTGGAGAGATTTGGATTGAAATTTGCATGATTCTGGAGTGCTTCACAAATGAAGACTCCATTAAATTCTTCTAAAACCATTTATAAAAATAGAGTTTTGACAGTTTTCATGTGTACTTTTTGAACAATTGTTGAGTTATTTTTCCTTAACTCGGTGTATGAATGTTCAAGATTCAAGGAAAATTCAGCTATTTATTCGAATTCAAAAACCTTAACGGATCTATCTAAAAAATTTGTGTTCTGGAGATATTGCGGAAAAAGCTGCGGACATTAAAGAAACCTAACATTCAACGATTTTTTGATCGAACTTTCAGATAGGAGAAGGAATGTAGGTTAGAGACATGGAAAAAAATCGAGAAAGAAGAATTCTTTGAGGTAAAGTGGATTTCATCAAGAGTAGAATATGAAGCTTTTATTTCAAATAAATTTGAACTATTCTAAACGAATGAAAAAACTTATAAATGCCAAACTTCAATGTTTATTGGTGATACATGTGGAAGAAATAATCAGATCCCAAGATGTAAATATCGTTGCCAGATATCTCGCAGCTATTCTCGAAGAAGAAACAGCATATGACATCATAGATGAAATCGGGAGGGCTAAAAGCATGGACGACTTCATGGAAGGGTTAAGGAAGGCAATGCGGCTATCTAAGAAAATCCAAAACGAGTACATAGGAGTAATTCCAAATTCAGATAACATAAAGGGTGTCGTCGCCTTGATTGGGGAAAACGAGGAAAATTTGAAATTTTTAACACGGTATCTTGCATCTTTGGCTTTTGCAGGTTGGGGGATTGAGAGAATGAAGAAGAAAAAAGAAGGTGAGTGAAATGTTCGTAAGGTTTGCTGGCAGGTTGTTGATAAATGTGGCATCTCTGAATGCTCAGGGAGGGGCAGGAACGAACTATGTTGAGATTACAAAAGTCCCAGTTGTACTGAGAGATGACGATGGAAAATTGATAGTCGAAGAAGCTCCAGCGATCTCTGGAAATATGATGAAACACTTTCACTTTGTGAATTTCGTAGAGTTAGTCAAAGATTCCGAGTGCAATGGAAACAAGTTATCACAGTACGATTTGAGGTTTGTAGCCTATAGATTTAAAGAGGATAAAGAAAAGACTGTATTAGGTAATGAGGTAGATTTAAACAATGAATCCACAATAATAGAAAATTTTGCAACAGCAGATATTCATGGTTATCTTACTCCGACAAGACCACCATACAGAAGAGAATCTTTGATCAAATTTTCATTTGTTATCCCATGTGAAGAAACAATAAAGGATGCATTCGACATTTCTGCAGTAACTCAAAACAGGGTTGTAATTGATGAAACAGGGAAGATAGAGGGAACTAGGGAAGAACAAGCAATGATGGTATTCAAAAGACAGTACGCTTCAGCTCTATATGGCTTTGCAAGCACTTTTGATGCTTATTATGTTGGAAGACCTCTCTCTAATCCGAATGAAATTGCTGTGAACGATAGTAAGGAGAGAAGAGAGAGAGTAAAGCTCGCAATTCTTGCGTACATCAATTTGCTTGGCGGGAGATTTGGAGCAAACACATCGAGAGGTTTGCCGGCGCTTGACGTCGATGAGCTTATAGCTGTTGTGTCGGAAAAGCCAGTTCCAATGGCTAAGCACGGATTTTACAGCGATTACATAGACGAAACAATTAGGATAATTAAAGACTATGCGGAAGCCTTTGACGTAAATGTGGATGTTTTCGTCTATTCCAAAAGGAGTATTGAAAATAACAGCAACAAAGTTACGATTACCGAATGCGAAACGTACATAAAATTACTCCAAGAAGTGGCAAAAAGGGTTGAAAGTGGTATGTTTGCTGAGGGTAAGCAGCAGGAAGCTAAAGAAGCTAAAGAGTGAAGAGTAATCATGAAGGCCTTTGTTGTTAGTCTGAGTTTTCCAATATTTTCCTTAAAACTTCCTTTGGCATTTCAGGTGGCAGACACAAGTTTGCTCCCATCACCATCGTCCCTTAGAGGAGCTTTAGCGAAAACTTTGGCGTATTTTCATCCATTCAGTGGTAACGATTTTCAGGAAGCCGTAGAACAATGGATGCTTAGGGTTGAGGAACTCGTGCCATATGTTACCGTAAAACCAGAAAGCGAGATTATGAAAGGTAGTATCATCCTCAGCCGGTTGAGAACTCTTGAACAGCGTGGGAGAGAGGATCCAAGAGATGCAATGCGGAGAGGAGTCGTGTTTATCCACCGCATTAAAGCTTGCTATGTTGTAAACGAGGAGAAAGCAAAAAAGGAGCTAGGAGAGGATGCATTAGACCAAATAAAAGAAGCTTTGTGGTTAATTGATAGAATTGGAGATACTGAATCACTTTCGAGCGTGTCTGATGTTGAAGGACCTTTGGATTTATCGTTACTGGGTGATGAGGAGGAGATAAACACTATTACGAATGAATCCCTTGTCGAACTTATAGGTCAGGCGTATATCGACTCCATGGACAGTAAACTCGTTTACGAGCTAACTGGAAAGAGAAAGGAAGTTAAGAAGCTCAGAGTGTCGAGAATACATTATCTTCCAGTCAAAGCAGAAAGAATTAACGAGTTTTTAATTTGTAGACCTTCAAGCTACCGCGTAAGGACAAGAAAATCAAAAATTTATACCGTAAAAGACATAAAAATCGTTGTTGGTGACCATCAATGAACGTCAAAGAATTTTACAGATTTCTAGGATTCGAACCTTACAAGCATCAAAGAAAAGCCTACGAGAAAATATTTTCCTTATCCGATGACGGTGGATGTGTAGTCATAAAAGCCCCTACTGCTGCTGGAAAAACCGAAGCTGCTGTAGCTCCATACTTTGCTGGAGTTAGAGATGGTACATATCCATTTGCAAAATTGATTTACGTTCTTCCTACCCGCGCTTTAGCAAACGCTCAACAAAAGAGGCTGAAAGAGAAAATAGCTGAAAAGCTCGGATTAAGCTTGAAAATCGTCGTGGATCACGGTTCCGCACATCACAAGCCGATGTTGAATGGAGATGTAGTTGTTTGTACACTTGATGCGTTTGTGTATGGATTTGCTGCACAGAGGACATTTGGTAATAGGCTGCACTACCCCATGGGTTGTATTGCATCATCTTTGGTGGTATTCGATGAAGTTCAGATGTATCAGGATGAAGAGTACTATACTCCGTGGCTCATTGGTAAAGTGATGAAATACCTCTACGAATCACGAATACCTTTTGTCATTATGACTGCCACTCTGCCAGAAAGACTTGAAGAAATTCTTTTTGACGAAATAGATGTCAATGATGAAATTGTGGCAAAGAATACAGAAAGAGGCGACGTGAAAGTTCATTTAGTAGAAAAACAGCTTTTCCAGTCAATTGAGGATTTTGTTGATATTGTGAACGACTCACAGAAAGTTGGAGTTATTTTAAACCGAGTCCCTAAGGCTCAAAAGGTATTTAAACTTATAGACGGCAAAGTGAACAAGGATGTTATTCTCTTACATTCACGAATAACAGCAAAGGAAAGGAAAGAAAGGGAAGACAAACTCTTAGAAAGCCCTGAATTTGTTGTTATTGCAACACAAGTAATTGAGGCTGGATTAGATGTAAGTCTTGATTTAATGCTCACCGAAATCGCACCAATCGATGCACTTATTCAAAGAATCGGTAGAGTTGCCAGAAGAAGAAACGAGTCTGGAGAAGCGTATGTGTTCGATGTTGGCGAGGATTACCCCCCTTATCCAGAAGATTCGCTGAAGAAGACAAAAGATGTTGTTGAGGATGTAGGAAGGTCTGTAAAAAATATGGAAATTATCCAAGAAAAAATAAATTATGTGTACGACGGGATATCTTTGGCTGAAAATGTGTTATCAGTTAAGGCCGACCTATACTTCGATGAACTCAGGCTTTTTTCACTTCCACCTGAATACGATCTTAGGGTTAGACCCGAGATATATGTGACGTTATTTGTCCCTCCTAAAGATAAAATTGAGGAGATCAGGAAAGACGCAGATAGGAGCTGGGGAGAAAAGGCATTAAATCCTGCAAAGGATTTAGAGCTGGATTCTGCTATAAATGAATATACATTTAATGTTAGTTATTCTTGGTTCAGCAAACGACTAAATGAGCAAAAAGACATTCTTTTGAGGAATGGAGAGGGATATATTTCCCTTGAATGGGGTGTTAGGGACGGTAAAAGGGTTGTTGGGTTTAATACTCGTTATAGACTCGTTCCCTACATCACATATATCGTGAATCCTGAATACTATGACCAAGAACTTGGATTAGTCACAGGAGATGGTGTAGCATGATTTACGCTTACAAAAGCATCGGAAATGTTCAAACTTATGAAGAACACATTCAGGAAATGTTGGAATGCTGGGAAAAAATCGGAAAAAAATACCAAAAAACACTTGAAAGAACTTTAAAATTGGATGTAGAGAAGATAGATTTTCTCATTAAGGCGATGATTATTTTGCATGATTCGGGTAAGTGCACGGAATTTTATCAGGATGTGATAAGCCGAAATGAAGCAGTTGAAAGATACAGACATGAAATTGTTAGTGCATACTTGGCATACGAGGTGCTGAAAGGCATAATTAATGAACCATATCTAAGTATAATTTCTGCCACCATACTTCTACATCATGAGCCAATTTTGATGGGTTGCGTCAGCACTCAGAGAGAAAGAGGAATTACATTAACTGATATTAGAGGTAGGATAGAATACCCCAAAACAGGTTATGATGTGGGAGTGAAAGCAAAAACACTACATCATGAATTTAATGAATGTTTCAAGTACCTATTCTATAAACACCTGAGCGTTAAATTAAATCTTGACATGGATAAGATTGATTTAGACAGTCTAATTGAAACTATCGGTAAAGTAATTGCATTAACTTCACTTAGTGGCAACGACTCTTGGAGACAGAGAATGAGGAGCATGGTGGCTTTGCTGCTTTACATACTTGTGGTTTGCGATTATTACGGATCAAAAAGTAGGGGAGGAGATGAACCGAGGTTTGTAAAAGAAATAGAGTGGGAATGGGGTGGAAACATATGATAACTCTCTACACTCCAGGACATCACGAAGTTACAGATACACTGATTATGTATGGGTTGATTAAGGTGATAAAAACTGCTGAACCTTTGGCCGAGATTAAGATAAGAAACTTTGGAACTTCTTATAAAATTTTATGTTCAGATAGTGTTGATTTAGACAAGATATCAAATGTGCTACGTCTAGAATTAAAAAAAATTGCTAAAATAATGGATAAGGAACGAGAAATTGGTGAAAATCTTAGAATTCTTAAAAAACAAAAAATAAAAGCTTCACAAGAGATTGCAAATACTTTTTCGATTTTACACCAAAAATCGCCAGCAGCATTAGATCCAAATCCCATAAACAGCAAGAGGATTATCGAAAATATATCACAATTATCAGGAGACATTGATGATGATTTTCTCGAACATTATTCGTATCAATCTGAGGTACATTTTGGCAGCAAAAGAAAATGTGGGATTAGAAAATCTCAGGCTAAAGGAGGTGGATTGGCTATATTACCAATTGGCGGCAATCTTCAAGCCAGTAATTTGCAGCTAAGATATCGATTGTGTAAAAACTGCCAAACTTTATCCTGGATTGGAATGTACAATTTTGCAATTAGAATGATTTATCAGAGAAAGTCAACCATTGGTGTTTTAACTTTTGAAGATCAGGCAAATGATGTGGATATATTGCTTCTCAAAAACTTTGCTGAAATCGTAGATATGGGTGAATACTGGGGTGATGTTCCATTGAAAGCTATTCCGATGTTAATTCTTAGCATCGGTGAAACACCTATGGCTTTCAGCACATTAAACTGGAAGTTTGTTGGTTATGTACTAGGTGGTGAAGGAAAGGCAGCAGCAATAAGGAGTTACGAGTCCTTTAAACTAAATAATCTATTTAGATTCTTCGAAAGAGCAAAAATTTACAGTTATAACGTTGCAAGGATGGTGGACTCTCTCCGTAGAACCACTGATGGCATCCAAGCACTATCGATGTTCAGCGAAGCCATAATTTACAAAGACATAGATTTACTCTACAGAGCAGTGAGATTCATGAATGATCTTCTAAAATCTAACCGGAACGTTTTAGATGATGGAATAATAAAAGCAGCGTTTGAAGTATGCGGCTGATACTCTTAACCCTCGGCTTCGACGAGAAGTTCGCTGTTAGAGGTATTTTGAGGTATGCTCCGAAGCCGGAAGACGTAATTGCCATAGTTACGGCATCACCAATGGTTGAAAAGGCTGAAAAAGCCATGAATACCTTGATCGACATACTTAAAAGCTATGCAGGGATTGAGAATCTTGAAATCATTGAAGTTGATATATCAAATCCCGAATTTGCAAAGCATAAAATTAAGGAGCTGATTTCAAAACACGAGTGCGAGCTAATTGCAAATCTTTCGGGAGGAATGAGAGCTTTGATCCTCGTAACTTTAGCTGCCGTGTTGAGCAGCAACAAAAATGCTTTAATTGAACTCGAAATCGAAAATCTCGAAAATGTTATAACTCTTACTCCAGACTTCTTCAAACCAGAGCTAATAGACGAGTCAGACAGAAGAATTCTAAGGAAAATAGCGGAGATTGGTGAAGTAAAGCTGGACGAATTTGCTGATGTTATCGGAAAATCGAGAACGACAACTTATAGAATTCTGAAAAAGCTTGTTAATAATGGTTACCTTGAAGAGAAGAAAGTGGGTAGGAGTATGGTGTATCTGCTTTCTAGTAAAGGCATGTTGATCTTGGAGGAATAAATATGGAAAGACAGATACAGTTTGAAAAAATAAAAGAGATAGTAAATGAGACTCTTTCATGTAAAGACGAGGTAATAGCTGGATACCTATATGGCTCTTTCCTGCACGGCAACTATTGTGACATTGATATCGGATTGCTCTTAGATGAGCATTTCAGACCCTCTGCCCTTTATGAGGTGGGGATTGCGAGTGAGCTGGAAAAAAGGACGGGGATGAAGAATTTCGATATTAGAGTTCTCAATAACAGACCCGTCAGATTTCTGTTCAGCACCCTCAAAAATTCCGTGCACTGTGATTCTTTTCCCGCAGAAAGAGCATTCTACCTCAGGTCAGATTTCTGTTCAGCACCCTCAAAAATTCCGTGCTCATTCATTGCAAGGATGAAGGAAAGAGGGTGAAGTTTGAAAGCAAGGTTATGGTGGTGTATCTGGACATAAAGTCAATATCACGAAAAAATGAGGAGGTTAAGAATGGCATTGGATAGAGTTGACAGGAGCGTCATAGAAGGCAAGATCGACGTAATAGAGAGAAATCTCGATTCTCTCCATGAATACAAGAGTGTTAGTGAGGAGGATTTTCTCAAGAGTTACAAGGATATCCAGGCTGCAAAGTACTCCCCTCCCAAACCCATTGAAGAAGCATGTCTGGATATATCTGCCCACATAATCTCCTCACTCGGACTGGAGAGAGCAGAGAGCTACAGGAGATGTTTGAAATACTCGGAAAAAGAGGAATTATGGACCAGGAACTTGCTTCCAAGCTTGCCGACATGACAGGATTCAGAAATTTGTTGGTGCATGGATATCCAAAAATAGAAAATTTGAAAGTCTTTGAAATGGTAAAAAGCGAAGTCGACGATGTGAGAGAATACATAAGGCAGGTGCTGGGGAAAGTATGACCTTCTCGCTAAGATTCACAAAACTCAAAGCAACTTTAAACTTCCCCAGTGGATACAAACTACCCTACTGGCTCGGCAACAAATTTCGCGGAGGATTTGGCAGTGTTCTGCTTAAGGCTGTCTGCGGCTATCTCAAACCTCAATGTGAAAGATGTTCAGGCAGAGAAGACTGCCTTTACTATGCCCTTTACGTGAGAAAAAGGCAGAGAAGGGGAAAAAGTCAGCCTGTAAGACCCA
>JALUWC010000363.1 GCA_027019885.1 Geoglobus sp. | reverse complement strand
TCATATTGATGGCCTTTCTGATTTTTTTGATGCAGTTTTTGCCCCACCATCACGAAAAATCGATGCAATGAAAGATCTCAACACCGGAAGTGGAGGGCTGGTGGCGGTATCATCCTATCTCATTCTCCTTGCATTCTCTTTCTCGATGATGAACACTCAGGACGCTATTTTCGGAATAATACTTGCTCAAATTCTTGCAAAACAGGGGATGCTCCATTTGATGCTGAAATTCGATCCATTATGGCAGGGAATTCTGTCTGAATTCACAAAGTACAAATGCAGAAGAGACTTTGCTTCCTACTTTTTCACAGTGGGAGTTGCTGTTTTGACAGGAGTTGTGTATCCATTCAAGGCCATTGCATCAATGCTGACGTATCTGGTTTTGTTTTTCATTTTTTCAGAGTATGTAAAAAGAAGGTTCGGAGGAATAAACGGGGATATGGTTGGTGCGCTGAACTGTGTAGTGTTTGCAGGTGTTGTGGGGGTTTGGGCATGCTTGCCCTTGTGATGGCAGGAGGTAAAGGGAGCAGAATGGGTTATGTGGAGAAACCAATGATTAAAGTTAAAGGGAAAAGGCTGATTGATTTTGTGGTTAATGAACTCGAAAATGCTGGAATTGATGCAATTTACGTTACCTCTCCACACACTCCCACAACAGAAAGGTATCTCCATGAAATGGGGATGGTGGTTTTCAGGGGTGAGGGGAGAGGATACATTAGTGATCTTTTTCTTGCGATAAGAGAGAACGAGATAACTGTTCCAGTAATGAACATCAACTCAGACCTCTACATAGCAAGAACTGGCATCATTCTTGACTTTTTAGGGGCTTACATGAGGTCTGCTCTGCCATCAATGTCGTGCGTTTACAGAAGTGGGAGGTACGCTGGCATAAATGCCTTCGATCCACTTCTCGGAGAGCAGGCTGAGGAAAAGTTCATTATTGATGAGAGGGATGTAATAAATATAGACACACCAGAAGATCTGAGGAGAGTGGAAAATGGATGAATATTACGAGAAGAGGAGAAGGCTGATTGAAAGGCTGAGGGATGAGTTTAATCTGAGTGAAAACGTTGTCAGGGCAATGATTGAAGTGCCAAGACATCTTTTCGTTCCACCATTTTACAGAAGCGAAGCCTACAATGATTATCCCCTGCCAATTGGACATGGCCAGACAATAAGCGCTCCACACATGGTCGCCATAATGTGCAACCTTCTTGATTTAAAGGAAGGTATGAGAATTCTTGAGATTGGTACAGGCACCGGATACCATGCTGCAGTGGTTTCAAGAATTGTTGGAGAAGGAGGAAGAATTATCACAGTTGAGAGAATACCTGAGCTTGCTGAGAGGGCTAAGGAGATCTACAGAGATCTCGGGTATGAGAACATTGAGGTGGTTGTTGGGGATGGAAGCAGGGGATATGAGAAGGAGGCACCTTACGACAGAATTTACGTTACTGCAAGTGCTCCAAAAATCCCTGAAAACCTCCTTTTCCAGCTTAAACATGGTGGGAAGCTACTCATCCCCATTGGAGATTTCGTTCAGTACCTCTACATTGTGGAAAAGGATGAGCACGGGCGAATTCACAAAAAAAGCTGGGGAGCAGTGAGATTTGTCCCACTGGTTGGTGACGAGGGGTTTGATGATTGAAGTAGCCGCTCTGTATAGAGTGGCATTTTGTTCTCACACCATTTTTCTCTCCTTCTGTTCATCTCGGTTAAAATCCAAAAGCAAAATGCAGAACATGCGAAAACTTGATTAAAGACTTTGGTTATAGAATTCCCAGAGAGGTGCTGCCTGATGATTGTTGCTGCGGTTGATGATGAGGACAGAATGGAAAAAGTTGTAAGTTTTGCTGCAGAAGAGGCGAAATTGAGAGGGAAAAGGCTGAACATAATTCACTCGC
>JALUWC010000362.1 GCA_027019885.1 Geoglobus sp. | reverse complement strand
GGTAGGCCTCACAGATGAGAACGGAGTTATCGGCTACGTCTTCAACTCTCCGGGCGTTTACATCATCGGGGCAACGAAGTTCGGCTACACTCCAGCTTTAGACGTCAGCATCTCGGTGGAGGATGTTTCGACTCCTGTTGAGACTCCAGTTCCGACACCCACTCCTGAGGGGCTCAATACTGTTACCGTCCAGGGGGCACTCATCCCGGCGAATCTGCTGAGCAATCCTTTCCTAAATGCTATCAACGAACAGCTGAGAACGAAGTTCGGAGTGGAGGGCACTGCTATCTTGATTAACGATAATCTCTGGGCGGTTTTGATTGGCCCTGATTTAGAAATCGGAAGTTACAGGGTTACAGGTGTGGAAAAAGGGAAGGTAACTGTATTTGGAAAGACTTACGTTGTTTTGGCGGTTGAGGATTACAATAAGCTCAATTCGGAGAGTGTTGGTTTCAACACACTTGAAGAGAATCTGGATGAGTTTGCAGGTAAAGAGGTTGAAACACAGGCATTTTTGAGGGAGTTCCCCTTTGAGGTGGGCGAAGGGGTCACTGTAGCAAGCGTGTATCCGGGAGACCTGAGCGATGATGGGGATGCTCCTGTGATGGGCGACCTGAAGGACCTGCTTGAAAGTGATGAGGTGGACTACAGCGGCATTCCGACCCTCAGACTTTCAACTCCTGAAGATCAGTACGGAAACAGTCAGGCGTTCTGGAAGGGTGTTTATGCTGAGATCAGGGCTCTTGTAGTCCCTTCCGCAATAGCAAGAGACATTTCACCAGATAAGGTTAAGAGGTACCTAGGCGACGAGGATTACACCCTCATTCTGATCTCATCGAAAATCGAAGCTGAGCAAACAACGATATTGGATATCAGAGCAAACCCCGAACAATACTATGGAAAGGTCGTTGAGATTGAGGTAACTGGGATGGGCGTCACAAAAAGCGTAAAGGAGCTCCTCGCAACAGCATTCCCTCCAGCGGCAGCCTCCCCTATTAATGTTTACCTCGTTGCCTACGCATTGTTTGATATGCCTGTGTCCGAGAACAACATTCTTCCAGCGTTTGGGATCTCTTCGTACTACAGGGCACTCGGAATGGAGGTACCAGACGGTTATTATCGGATTAAGGGACTTGTACTGAACCTTAAACAGCTTGACGATAGTCTGCCAGATCTACCCATCCTCATAATCTTCGAAGCAGAGAGGACAAAAGTTGGTGAGCCAATTCCACTCTCTGAGGATGATAAAACCCTCCTACAGAGCCACATCAACCTCGTGCTGGCGTACATCACAGGTGAAAAGGGAGATGAACATGGAGAGCATGGTGTGCCTGAATATCATGAGACTCCCGAGCCCCATGAGACTCCAGGGCCCCATGAAACTCCCAAACCCGAAACCCCTGAAGAGGTTCATGCTCCCAAGAACGCCACACCCCTGCAGAGCCTGACCCTCGAGATTTCTCCAAGCGGCATCACCGCAAATCCAGGAGACACGATAAACCTCAGGCTCAGGGTGGACTGGGAGCCGAATGACTGGAAGGGCAAGGCCGACGTGAAGATAATCCTCTCGGCAGCGGGTTTCAAGAAGGAGTACGAGCTGCCTGACGTGATACTCGAGAACCCGCCGATAGAGGAAGAGTTTAGCTACACTTTACCAGATAACCTACCACCTCTGACTTACAAAGCCACAATTGTTGTGGAGGCTGGAAGCCAGAAAGCAGAGGACAGCGTGCAGATAAGGGTCGGGGCGAGCGGGACGCCTGGATTTGAGGTTGTTGCTGGGTTGGTGGCTTTGATTGGCGGAATGATATCATGGAGGAAAAGTGGTGGCAAGGCTAAATAAGTGGTTAGGAGTGATACCATGAAAATAGAGGCCAAAAAACAGTTTGATATTGAGGACCCAT
>JALUWC010000361.1 GCA_027019885.1 Geoglobus sp. | reverse complement strand
AGCTCTTCTGCAATTTTTTACCTTCAACATAATCGTGTTTAGTTTCTGAGGATATATGGGTTCGAGTAATGTGGATGGAGTAAAATCAAGATCATATGAATCTGAGACTTCTTTCTACTAAAAAAATAACCACAGCAGTCACAAGTCCCATTAACCCCATCTTAACTCCGGATGCGATTATGCTCTTTTTGGATACACTCCCGTAATACATCCCAATCAGAGAAAGGGATATTGCAGTCACTCCCACGGAAAGTGCAAGGGCTAATTTGATGCTGTAACCTATTATCAGCGCGAGGATGAATGGGAGAATTGGTAGAAAACTCCCAAATGCAGTTGACAGTCCATCAATAACTCCTCTTAACATGACTCTTTTCCTGATTTCCCTGTATACTTCTGTGTCCCTGAGGTTCGAGAGCATCGATTTTTCAACCTCACTCAGCTTTATTTCCTCCTCAACCATCTCTGCCGAGAATGCTCCAAATGCATTGGACAGTGCGTTTGCGATGCCTCCTCCAATTCCTGCTGAAATTACAATTCCAATCTCTGCACTTGAAGCGCCGATTACAACTCCAAGCACAGAAAGCGCACCATCAATAAACCCCCTGACCACATGTCTCTCCATATACTCCCTCAGAAAATCAACACTTAACCTTTTGCCAAGTCTTAAAATTATAAAAGTGTAGTTTTACTGAACAGACAGTCTTTCAAGATTGCTTACAAGATTCCAGATCATGGTTCTCACATGCATCGGAAGGTTTGGATCTGATGAGAGCTCCTCAAGTGTTGAGATGGCTGTAGCGGCTTTTAAAGGAATGTCTCCTCCCTGAAGAAGATCCTCTTTAATTTCTCCTGTAAG
The DNA here is from genome assembly GCA_027019885.1 of Geoglobus sp. GTDB lineage: Archaea > Halobacteriota > Archaeoglobi > Archaeoglobales > Archaeoglobaceae > Geoglobus. The sequence continues at coordinate 1,051 of JALUWC010000361.1, read as the reverse complement.
TCGTCTCACATTTCTTGGAACAGTATCATCGTGGATTATTCTTTCCAGAATCTCAAGCACATCGTTCAGAGCTTCACTCAAGGGTACCACCTCCTGAATCAAAATTAAATACAGGAATGCATGACTCGTGATATGGCTGAAGATAAAAAAATTTCGGATGCTGTTCAGCTTTTATTAAAGGGGGGAAAAATGCTTGGATTTCACTGTAATAGTTGCGACACTCCGCTTTTCGAAATGGAAGAGGATATTTTCTGTCCACACTGTAAAAAAAGATATAGAATTGTCGAAATAGATGGAAAAAAGGCTGTTGAACCTGTTGAGAGTGTCTCATCTCAAACAGAATCGCACAATGAAACTTACACCGCTCAAAAATTCGAAAATTATGAAAAACTTTCAGAAAAGGTGGAAGTGTTGTTTGATAGAATTGCATCGAGAGCTTTGGATTCGGACAACATTCATGAAATACGGGAGCTTGTTAAACTTTTGAGAGAGCTTGCTGAAATTTTAAAAAAGCTGAGAGAATAGCGTATTTGGGGAAAAGGTGGAATAAGAGTGTCCATGTAAACGCAGTTCAGGGAGTTCTGCTGGCTGAAGAAGTGTCTGAAGCTTGCAAGAGCGTAAAAGAGTGGGAGATGTCGTTCACAGAATCAGTATATCCACACTTACTGCCAGAATTTGCTTACAGGACTGCAAAAAACAGACGGCAAAGCGGATGATATTAATTTTATTTTTCTCAGAGATTTTACCCCGCTCTTCGTTATTTGTGGTTTGATGTGAAAAAGAATTGTCGAGCCTTTTGTTTACCATGTGACCACTTTTGAGATGTTAATTTTACATTATGTGAATAATAAGGTATAACTACCACTCAATCCAATATGAACTGTCTGGAGGGATAAGGGTGGAAAAGGATAGTGATAGAAGGTTAAGCTGCATGTCGGACTGGAGTAGGAGATCTAAAGGGAAAGTTTCGTTTCTGTTGTTTTTTACAATCTTTTTGATGGTTTTCTTGGCATATCCTGTGCTGGCTCATGAGGTGGGTGAGGAAGGAATC
>JALUWC010000360.1 GCA_027019885.1 Geoglobus sp. | reverse complement strand
TACTGTCATTCGTTGCGCCCATCGCCTTGAGGTCGTTCTCCAGAACGGGGGCTACTGGACATCTGCCTGACCCGCTCACTATCAGCTTTGGATCGTAACCAATCTCAGCCATCTTGTAAATGGCGGTCTCAACAATTCTTCCCGAAATCTGAACGCTGCCAACGATGCTGGCAGTCGGTGCCACGACAGCATAAACATCCTCTGCCTCCACATCACACTCTTTCGCAACGAACTCCATGACCTTCTCATCGGGCAGCTTGTTTGCCTCAAGGGCTATGACAGCGTATTCGGCATCGTCTTTGTAGTCGATCTGCTCATACGTCTTCTTGGGCTTCAACGCAAGAGCCCTGGCAGGGCCGCTGCCCATTGCAAAGTAATCATCAACTTTCAGAGCCCATCCTGCTTTCTGGCTTCCAAGGCACGCAATCGCAGGGTGGTCTGTGTATTCGGTTACGAAGGGGAACGGGATGCCGTTGATTGTGTCCACCACAATATCTACGTCAGCAAGTCCGCCCATGCAGATTTCGGTATACATAATCCCCGCCTGATAGCTTCCAGGCACTTCCACACCGCAATCGATTACAGTTGCCCCGTTATCCAGCCGCTTGGATTTAATTCTCAGCTCCTCCTCAAAGTCCAGCATGTCCTCAACAATGTCCAGGGCTATCTCATTTACGCTCAGCATATCATCACCATGTCAAGGATGGAAAGAGGAAGTACTTTAGCCTTGTGATTTGTTATTGCGGTATTGGAATGTTCCTGGGCATCGGGAATCCGCTGACACTTATTGAGGCTTATTGAGGCTCAGTCCTGGTTTTCCGAACCCAGAATCTCTTCAGCCCGCCTGAGGGCCTCATCACTGCCTATCAGGTAGGCTATATCTCCTTTTTTAAGCACGGTGTCCGCTTCGGGCAGAATCAGCCTGCCATCTCTCTCTATAGCCACCACGGTGCTGCCAGTTCTCCCCCTCAAATCCAGCTCCTTCAGGCTTTTGTTGTCTATTTTCACCTCCATTTTTTCCAGCGTCAGTGTCTCTCCCTGTCTACTCATGATGGACTCCACAAATTCCACTGTTGCAGGCTTTTGAAGCGTCGTTACAACTTTTCTGGCCGTATCTTTATAGGGTGAGAGAACAAAATCCACATTTATCCTTCTCATCTTCTTCTCGGCATCAGGACTCCGCAGTATGGCCATGGCGTAAATGTTCGGGTTCAGATCCTTGGCAGCCATGATGGTGAAGACGTTTGCAGCGTCGCTCATGCACGCAATCAGAGCCTTTGCCTTCCTGACATTTGCCTTCTCCAAAACCTCCTCCTCTGTGGCATCGCCCAGCACGGCAAGATATCCATTCTCCCTGGCGATACTGACCTTTTCGGCACTTGAATCAATTACCACAACCCTGTCCTTGGGAAGCTCATTTGCAATCTCTCTCCCCATCAGACCGAATCCGCAGACTATGATGTGATCCTTAATTTCAGAAAGCTTTTTGGCGCTCATTTCCATCCTCCTCTCAACAATAAGGGGTACAAAGGAGTTTATGGCGTAGAAGAAAATGCCTATACCAAAGAACATCAGAAGCATGGAGATTACCCTTCCACCGGCGCTCATACGGTAGATTTCGCCGTATCCGGTTGTCGTAATCGTTATAACGGTCATGTAGAGGGAATCAAAGTAGCTCCATCCCTCCACGAAGTGGTAGGATAGGGTACCGAAAGTGACGACAGCCAAGAGTGCTCCGGCTATGTTGGCAATGCTTCTCCTGACGCTTCCTGTGCCATCATGGGCTCTCTGACGTGCTGTACCTCTGTCTGCAGCTGGAATGTTCATGACATGTGTTTTATGCTGGAATGGCACTTATATTTTACAGAGTGTTGGTTCTTTTGAAAGACTTGAATAAGACTTGAATAT
>JALUWC010000359.1 GCA_027019885.1 Geoglobus sp. | reverse complement strand
TGGCATTCAAGCACGCCTATTTTGGCTGGAATTTTCATGGAAATCAGTATCAGCCCCACCTCAGAACAGTTGATGGTGAGATATTCAAAGCCCTGATAAGAATGGGTATGGATGCAAGAGAAAGAATGTACAGAATAGCGGGAAGAACCGATGCTGGAGTGAGTGCCTTGGGGAATGTATTTGCCCTGAATCTCGACTCCTTTGATCTCTGGTTCATAAACGCCCTCAATGCCAATCTGCCCGATGACATAACTGTCTGGGGGTATGCCGCTGTTGATGATAGCTTCAACCCGAGAAAGGCTGAATCAAGGGTTTACAGGTATGTCATGCCTGATGAAAGTTACGATCTTGATGCAATGAAGGAGGCAGCGAAGATTCTCACAGGCAGACATGACTTTTCAGGATTTGCAAAAGCATGCAGTCCATGCATCAGGGAGATTTACGTGTCTGAAATAGAAAAACACCGTGATTTTCTGATATATACAGTAGAAGGAAATGCCTTTGCCTGGAACATGGTAAGAAAGATCGTCACAGCCCTGAAAATGGCAGGCAGAAATGCCAGCCCCGAGATCGTTGAAAAAATTCTTGAAGGTCATTCAATTCCGCTAACACCTGCAAGTCCTTATGGCCTGATCCTGATGGATGTCAGGTATTCGTTTGAGTTTGAGAAGGAGGAGAAAGCGTTTTCATTGTTGCAGAAGAGAATTGAGGAAGAGATGAAAAGATTTGCCCAGCTTTACGGAATTCTCAGGTTTCTCAGGTAATCTCTGACAAAATGATGAATCTCAACCACTTTGCCAACAACAATGATCGCAGGTGCCTTGACATTCTCCCTCTCAGCAATATCAGCAATCTCTGAAAGCTTTCCGGTTATCACCCTCTGCCTCTCTGTTGTTCCGCTCTCTATTACTGCCACAGGTGTGTCAGGGTGCTTTCCATGCTTAATCAGCCTCTCAGCATTCTCCCTCAGGTTTGAGACTCCCATCAGTATCACTATGGTGGCGTTTAGCTTTGCAAGAGCCTCCCACTTCAGCCTCTCCCTCTCCTGCTTTCCAGTTATGAAAACCAAAGCAGGATCAAACTTTCTATGGGTTACGGGAATCCCTGCATAGGCTGGAGCGGCTATTGCTGATGTTATGCCCGGCACAACTTCAAATTCTATTTCATTCTCTGCCAGAACTTCGATTTCCTCGCCACCTCTGCCAAAGACAAATGGGTCTCCACCTTTTAGCCTTACAACTTTTTCGTACTTTTTGCCATATTCAACGAGCAATCTGTTAATCTCGTCCTGCTTTTTTCTGTGCTTCCCTGCTCTTTTTCCAACATCAACAAGCAACGCCTTGCTTTCCTTTTTAATGAGCTCCTTGATCTCATCTCCAATCAGCTCGTCGTAAAGTATGACTTCTGCTTCTCTGATAAGCTTTAAGGCTTTAAGGGTTAGAAGTTCTGGATCTCCGGGGCCTGAACCAACAATGAACACCGTCAAATCTCAGCACCTTTCAGAATCTCCCTCACTTCTTCAGCTGAATAATCAGATTCAAGCTTTTCGTCAGCCCTGAACCTCACCTTTCCACCTTCATCGAGAATTTCGCACAGAAGTCTTATTTTTCTGCCAGTAGTTTCAGCATAAACCCCTGCAGGAACGGCGCACCCAACTCCCAGCTCCTTTATAACAAACCTCTCAAGCATAGCCTCTCTGTGGGTTTTTTCATGATTCATGAAGCTGAGTCTCTCAGCATCCTCCTCTCTCGATGCAACTGCAATTATCCCCTGGTTTGCTGATGGCACAAATATTTCAGGGTCCATCCTCTCATATTCTATTTTTTCATGCCAGCCAAGCCTGATAAGTCCAGCCTCTGCCAGAAAAATTCCGTCATAAAACCCTTCATCAAGTTTCCTCAGCCTTGTATCTATGTTTCCTCTGAGATTCTCCATTCTCAGATCCTTTCTGAGCTTTCTCACCATCGCCCTTCTTCTCAGAGATGAAGTGCCGATAATGGAATTGCCTTCAAGATCCTCAAATCTCATTCCATTTCTCGAGATGAACGCATCACATGGAGACTCTCTCTCAAGAACTGCTGCTATTGCTGTGCCCTCAACTCTATCAGTTGGAACGTCCTTCAGGCTGTGTACAGCGATATCTATCTCTTCTCTCTTCAATGCTAGGTCTATTTCCCGAACAAAAGCACCCATTCCCTTGAATTCGTGCAGAGGCCTGTCTTTTTTAATATCACCTGATGTCCTGATAACCCTGACATCTACCTCAAATCCCTCTTCCTCAAGGATGTTTTTCACCTTCTCGGTCTGCGCTAAGGCTAACCTGCTTCCCCTTGTCCCAATTACAGCTCTTTCAGGCATCTTGCCATCACTTCTGCTGTTCTCTCAACATCATCATCGCTGTGGGCTGTGCTCATGAAGCATGTCTCATACTGAGAGGGAGGAAGAAAAACCCCATTTTCAAGCATCTTCCAGTAGAATCTCATGAACCTTTTGCTGTCAAGTTTTAAGGCAGAAACATAATCCCTCGGCTTTTCTCCAAAGTAGATGCAGAACATTGACTCAATGAAACCAACGCTGACATTCATGCCTCCATCCTCAGCAAAATCTCTCACAGCACTGACAAGCTTTTCTGTCTTCCTTCTCAGCTCTCTGTAAGGCTTTTTCTCCTGAAGTATTCTGACAGTTGTGTGTCCTGCGGTCAGGCTTATCGGATTTCCGCTGAATGTTCCCGCGTGATATACCCTGCCAGATGGGGAGAGGTTTTCCATTATCTCTCTTCTGCCACCAACAATTCCGATGGGAAAGCCGCCTCCAGCTATTTTTCCGAGGGTTGTAATGTCTGGATTGATTCGATAATACTCCTGAGCCCCCCCCAAAGCGAGTCTGAAGCCTGTTATAACCTCATCAAAGATAAGGAGAACGTCATTCTCTTCGGTTATCTTCCTGACGTCCTTCAGATATCCATCCTCCGGAATGATAAGAGAAGCGTTGCCCATGACAGGCTCAAGGATAAGGGCGGCGATATCTTCTCTCTGCTTTTCAACAATTTCAGCCAGCTTTTCAGTGTCATTGTACGGGACTTGCAGAGTGTTTATCACAAACTCCTCCGGAATTCCAGCTGAGTTTGGAACGCCATGAGTTGTTGCTCCACTCCCGGCCTTAACAAGAACCGAATCGTGAGCTCCATGAAAGCTTCCCTCTACCTTTATGAACTTCTTTCTTCCAGTGAACCCCTTTGCAAGCCTTAACGCTGTCATTGTCGCCTCAGCCCCGGTGTTGGCGAATCTCACCATGTCTATTGATGGATACAGGCTTGCTATCACTTCTGCATACTCTATTTCAAGCTCAATCGGAGTGCCGTAGATCCATCCACCCTCCAGCTTTTCTTTAACAGCGTCCATTACTCTTTCATTTTTGTGTCCGAGAATTAATGGGCCATAGGCCATGCAGTAATCGATGTACTCATTTCCGTCAGCATCATAAATTCTTGACTCTCTTGCCCTGGATGTGTAGAAGGGGAATGGCTTTACAGCCCTGACAGGACTGCTAACTCCTCCAGGCATTAAGGTTCTTGCTTTTTCAAAAAGAGTTTTGGATCTCTCCCACATCACAATACCTCCGCAATATCCTTTGCATGATATGTTATGATCAGATCCGCTCCAGCCCTTTTTATGGAGATGAGAATTTCATAGGCTATGCTCGCCTCATCAAGCCATCCCATTTTCGATGCAGCCTTAACCATCGAATACTCACCGCTCACATTGTAAGCTGCAACGGGAACACCAAATCTCTCTTTAACTCTTCTGATTATGTCCAGGTAGCTCAAAGCTGGCTTGACCATCACTATGTCTGCACCCTCCTTTAAATCGAGCTCAACCTCCCTCAAAGCCTCATCGCTGTTATGTATATCCATCTGATACCCTTTTCTGTCCCCAAATTTGAAGCCAGAATCTGCTGCCTCTCTGAAAGGCCCGTAAAATGCTGAAGCATATTTGGCTGAGTAGCTCATTACTGCAGTGTTTTCGAATCCATTCTCATCCAGAGCACTCCTTATGGCCCTGACCATGCCATCCATCATTCCGGAGGGAGCAACAATATCCGCTCCTGCTTTCGCATGGCTGACAGCTATTTTGCCAAGAATTGGCAGTGTTGCGTCGTTCAGAATCTCTCCATCCTTCACTATCCCGCAGTGTCCGTGGGTTGTGTACTCGCACAGGCAGACATCTGTAATCAGAACGGCATCCTCATGCTCTTCTTTTACCCTTCTCAGGGCCTTCTGAACCACACCATCATCGTCAAATGCAGATGTCCCGGTTTCATCCTTGTATGATGGAATTCCAAAGAATATGAATGCTCTGATGCCAAGTTCCATGGCATCTCCAACCTCCTTAGAAACCCTCTCGAGTGGTATTCTGAAATATCCTGGCATCGATGCAATTTCCTGCTTCGATGGTATGTTTTCATCCACAAAAACAGGCATTATGAGATCATCCTTTGACAGACTGCTTTCCTTCAAGAGAGGTCTCAGCTTTGCCTTTCTCAATCTTCTCATTCTCAGCTTCGGAAATTCCATGGAAGTCACCTCCGAAAAGGTATTCGACTGCATCAATAATCCCGACACCCCCATTTCTTGCTGCCATTCTCACTCTGACGGTGGGTTTTCTCAGATACTTTTTAATCAGAGAGTTTGCAAAGCTTTCGAGAATAGGTAGGACACTTTCATCAATTCCGTATTTTGATTTCAGCTTGTTATACAGCTCCACAACTTCCTCATTTTTTATGTAATCTGCGTGTGTGTACATCATGCATATTGCATTTTTCGCTTTAAGCTCCTTTAACATCTCTATCAGGTGATTTAACTCTTTTTTCACAATTTTTTCTGCTTTTTTAGCCTCTTTCATTCTCCTTCTTAGATTTTCCTTGCTTATCTCTCTGAGATCATCTATTGTGTAAAGCAAAACACCATCAATCTCTTTCACAGAATCCTCAACATCTTTCGGGAGAGCGATATCGATTATCAGCAGATCTTCCTTTCTTACATTCATCACCCTCTCCATCATTGGCTTTGTGATTATGTAATGAGGGGCTGAAGTTGCGGTTATAACCAGATCTACCTCGACCATGTACTTTTCTATTTTTTCAAATGGAATTGTCTTGGCATTCTCTCCAAGCTCTTCTGCAAGTTTCTGGCCCTTTTTAGCAGTTCTATTGGCTATGTAAATTTTCTCCAGATCTTTATGGGAAAGTGCCTTTGCTACAAGCTTCCCCATCTCTCCGGCCCCTATTATCATGGCTTTATTTCTTATGAGGGTTGAAAGCTTCCTCTCTGCAAGTTCAACAGCAGCACTACCTATGCTTACAGCCCCCTCGTTTATTTTTGTCATTTTTCTGACTTTCTTCCCTACCTGAATTGCCTTTGTGAATGCAGTATCAAGAACTTCTCCAATGCTTCCAAGTTCCTTTCCGAGCTGGTAAAAGTCCTTAACCTGTCCAAGAATCTGGTCTTCTCCAATCATCATTGATTCTAAGCCTGATGCAACCCTTAAAAGATGTTCAAGAGAATCCTCACCTCTGTGAATCTCAATAATCCTTTCCGGGACTCTCATTTTTCCTGCAAAATCCTTTAGCATTTCTATTGCATTTCTCCCATAAACATAAACCTCAACTCTGTTACATGTCAGGAGGATCGCACATTCTTTAATTCCGGGATATGACATTATTCTATCAATAAGTTGCTTATAATCTCCATGCCAGGCTCTTTGGATGTCATCGATAGAAGCTTTTTTGTGAGAAATGACAAGGGTTGCGATTTCCATTAAATTACTGTTTGGTTTTTTATGTTTTTAAATCTTTTTAAAAGAAACCGAATAAAACAACTCTGCTACGTGAAGAATATGGATAACAAATCGCGAGAGAGGATTTTGAGATATGGGTTCCAGAATCTGAATTTTTATATTTGCTGTAACAGATTGAAGAATCAGGTTTTTGCTCCCGCGATACTCTTCGGGCTTCTTTTGATCCTCCTTCTTCTTTTTCCATCTGAGGTGTACTTCTGATTTGGACCCGGCTTTTTGTAGGTTTGATATTTCGGTGGAACCAGCCTTTGACCACTTTTTCTGCTTTTTATCTTGATCCACTGGGTTGTGCCTGTTTTACCCATGCCCAAGCTTGAGGAAGTGTATTTAAAAAAATTTTGGTTGGTGAGCTGAATGGGTCCGCCCGGATTCGAACCGGGGATCACTGCCTCGTAAAGGGTTCTTTTTCTGATTTAGAAGACGTAACACGTATCTATATCGAATTCAGGTTCTCTAAGGTGAAATCTGAGCGATCAAAGATCTGGATAGAGAAAACGCTGATGAAACTTCTTGAACATACAGGTGGAGAAATCACCAAAAAATCCTTCCTCAGATTTCAGTCGTGGTATATGCGTATTTAGCTTACACAGGACAGAGACCTCAGTCCACAACTGATAAGCTAACCTTTGAGGATTTTGAAAAAGCCCTGAGAATAGATCTACCCACGCTCCGGGTGTTTGGAGTGAAGGCTAAAGAGTTTCTCCACCGGATCCCTATTCATCCTGTTGTGGTTGAATGGCTTAAACCTGTGATCGAATTCAAAAATCTCATCAATGCCAAGGATAATGATCCAGTCTTCCCATACAACTCCCTTAGAATTGTGCTGATCGACCTGGACATCAAAGTCCATCATACAGGAATGAGGATCCAGCCATCTCACTTCAGGAAATTCTTTGAGCAAATGTGCAACAACGTCCTGATGGCTCACCCTGGACTGAGAGACTACATAATGGCACACAACACTGGAAGTCTGGATGTCCAGAGTTATGATGGGAAACTTCCCTCTGAGATCTATCACCAATACATGGAAAAGTGGGGGAGAGTTAATCTGGTTCCTGAGGGTGTGAGTCTAAGGAAATTAATCAATCATCTTTGTTCTCAAAATCTCTCATAAATCCTTTCTCTTTTGTCTATTTTCAGTATCCTGATTTCTCTACCCCTGAGAGAATAATATCACTCTAAAATTTCCCACTCTAATTCTGTAGGTGTTCTCTCTCCCTTTAATCTTTTTGTATGGGAGTGAAAAAGGGTTCTCTGCAAGGAGTCTGAGTTTTTCTTTAATCCTCTCTCTGTCGGATTCATCAAGAGAGTCCAGAAACTTCCTTGCCTGCCGGCTTAGAAAAATGTCATACATTATTCCAGTGAGAATTTTTCTCCTTTTTCCATCTCAGCCTCGATTTCATCAAGTTCTCTGAGCTCTTCTTCCCTCAATTCCTCAAAACCAAGGAAATTCTCAATCTTACTGTTGATCATTTCAAGCTGTTTCTCAATTTTCTGAAGGTGTTCAAGGATCACATTTTCCATGAGTTGAGTTTGGTCAAGGAAGTTGATAAAGATTGCTGAGACTGGGATATCCTCCACTGGGGGATTAACTCATACCTCTTTGAATCCTCCTCTTCTGCTCATTTTTTTATGGAAAATTTTTTGTAAAACAAAGGATAACATAAACCTGTATGGACAGGAGGGTGGAACTGGCAAAAATCGTAAACTCTCTAAGGAAGGGGGGTTTTGACTTCAAGGTCAATTATTTCAATAACAGACTCAAGCTCCAAAAGTACGTTTTCCTCCTTAGAAGATATGGGATTGATCTGGGATACTCCTACAGCTACTACATAAGAGGTCCGTATTCTCCAGAACTGGCTGATGACTACTACAATCTCCCGAAAGTTAGTGAAGAAATAGAGCTTCCAAAGGAATTCCTCAAACTCATTAAAGACAAATCTGAGAGATGGCTTGAGCTTGCATCAAGTCTTGTGATGGTCTTTGAGAAATACCCAAAAATTAGTGAAAATGAGGCGATAAAAATAGTGGCAACTTCAAAATTAGAGGACCCGAATAAGCTTAAAGAAATTCTGAGGAAGTTAAAAGAGCATAAAGCGATTTAAAGCTCTGATCCGATTTTAAACCTGTTTCCCAATTCAATCATTCTATTTGTTATTTCCCTATTGGTAGTTAGATTTCTGTCAAATGTCAGAAGATGTGTTGTAGTACCATCCAGTAAAGCATGTGCTACAATTAGGGAATCGTGGGGTTGTAGATAACTGTCTTTTTCGAGGAGATACACTGCCTCTAAATAATGTTCTTTCTTTGGTGATGGAAAGTCAGCTTTTAACTCTGTCATAACTTTGAGAACTTTGTATGATAGATCTTCGAGTTTTGACTTTTCTAATAACCATAGAAAGATTTCGGCCATAGCGAAGAGGGTATTTTTACTTTGATACTTGGATTCATTCTCACGTTATTCTTAGCTCTACCTACAGTATTTTTTGAGACTCTGTTCTTCTCTTTGTCGTCTTCATCAAAGTAGGCAATAATAACATCCGCATCAAAGTAATAAGCTTGATTCATTAGAAGACAGTGATATTTATGATGATTTAAATTTTTATGGATCGAATTCTTAAATGGGGTTAACCCTTTTCACCTTTTTAACTCTCTCTTTCAATCACATTAACCCCTCGTTATCACCTCAGAACATGCTGTGGTTTTGGTGCAAAAATAATCCGAATTGGGTTTTATTTATTCTCGATTGTTGAAATTCGTATGAAGTCTTATAGATGCTACTTTTGTGGTAGTAATTTTGAGAGTATACACCTGATCAAATCTCATGTTAAATACACATCTCAGAGGTTGAGATGCATCTCCATGCGGGAGAAAAGTAAACTCCCTGAAAACTCTCCTCATCCACTGCATCTCATGCTACAGATACCACCAAGATCTCGATCATTTAATTCTCTGGTATCGTTGTA
>JALUWC010000358.1 GCA_027019885.1 Geoglobus sp. | reverse complement strand
AACCCTTGCAAAGCCACCTTTGCCTATGAACTCAACCTCAGTATAGGAGTCAGAGAGTTCTGGAGGGAAAGTTTTTGGGGTTGTGGGTTTGGGTGTGAAGTCTGATGGAAAGATAGGTTGAGAAGTGGGAGTAGGAGCAGTTGCAATAGAATCGGCAACATCTATCCAGACTCTATGCTTGCTCTCATACTTCTCCTTATCGGCATCTTCGTACGTAATAGCAATCTCCAGAGGAATCTTACCTGAATACTTTGGCCTTATAGGTATATCTAAGGTTCTTGTTTCTTTACCATTTATCGTGACGGGTTCTACCCATCTGAATTCCACATCATCTGGGAAGTGCACTTCAACATTGAAGGCATGAGCATAAGAGGAGTTCTTGATGGTTATGGGCAGGGAGTCCCATCTGTTTAATGCAAAACTGAATTTCTCAAGGTTCACATCTATTGAAGGCTTTGAGTTCTTTATCTCCTGAATCTTGGTTATTATCTCAGGCATTCTTGATAGATTGCCTTTCTTTATTTCATCCATTGTTGAATAGAGGTCTATGGGGATGAAATATTTCTTGTTTAACTCTTCCAAGTTGACTGAATCAATCGATCTTAGCTTCTGCAAAATTTCCATACATTCTTTTATTGATTCTTCGTATTTGCCTTGCTCAAAGAGTTTGAAAGCCTCAAGATTCTTGATACTACCTAATTTTGATTTGATTTTATCCAATTCTTCTTTGGCCTGATTGTGTTTGTTTATGGTTTCTTTAAGAAGAGCTTGAGCTTTGAGTATATCAGCATTGATGTTCCCTTTTTCAAATTCTCTTATTATCTGGTAGATTTCTTTGGGGAATACTATGTCGGGATGTTGGTTAAGGGTGAATTTGATTTCTGATAGGAGATTTAATTTCTCTTTTATTTTTTCAAGGTCTTTAACAACTTTGTTGTATTCTTGTAAAGCTTCCTCTACCTTACCTTCTTCGTAGAGTTCAATAGGCTTGTAGAATGATTTTGGAAGCTTGATTGCGAAACTATCTAATTCTTCTTTTAAAGTCCATAATCTCTGTAATCTCTGTAATTTTCGTATTGCATCGGTTATTTCTTTTCTAACTTCTCCATTTTGTTCAATTTTTAATGCCCATTTTAATATTGGGATAAAACGAGTATCTCCACTCTTACCCATTTTAATAGCAGCCTCTCTCCTCGTTTGGGCTGCACCATGCTTAAGTTTTCTAACCAGTACGTCATCTACACTAACGTCCCATTCTTCGAGCTTTTTTCCCCACATCCCTATCCTTTTTTTTCTCAAAAAACAATGGTTAACACCCCTTATACCATCACAACCAATCCAACCCCATCAACATATTTCACCTTCCAGTTATTCTCTTCGGCAACCCTGTAGAACACTGCTCTGACTATTGCCTCATCTCCGCATTTCGTTAAATCACTGAGTACAGCATACCCTCTTATTGAGACCTCCTCGTCAATGGCACTTTTCACACATCTCTCAACCCTTGCCATCTTCTCTTTGTCAATCTCCATCTCACAGATTTTCGCAAATTCCTTCGCAACATCATCATTTGGGTTGTAGAACATTCTGTTTGCATCGAGGTCAATAAGGATCACTGAAAGATACCTTGACAGAAAGTTTCTGTAGAACTCATCACTTGAAACATGATCTCTGACAGCTTCCTCAAAACCTGTGGGTGAGGCGAGGCATAGAACAATAGTCTCACCCATCTGCTTGGCTTCATCCCTTGCATCGACCATATACGCATTCACATCACTCAGTTCAAGCGGATCAGTGTCGAAACCTCTTTCAACGTATCTGTCAACGCGAGATGCGAAAATGGCTTTCAGTGTGTATCTCTCCTTGCTACCTATCAGTTTTCTCTCAACCAGTTTGGCGACAATATACCTGTT
>JALUWC010000357.1 GCA_027019885.1 Geoglobus sp. | reverse complement strand
TGCCTAACAAGGTTTCCGTACGCATCCACGAGCCCCTTCTTCTCCCATGGATGGTCGTAGAGGTCTAACCTGAAGACCTGGCACATTCCTGACTTCGTGTTCTGCATTTGGGTTGATGGGTCCCATCCAGGCGGGTTCAATATATTTGGTGTATCGCCCACGGCATAGGGAACTAGGCTCTCACCTTTATCACCCTCAGCCAGTGGAAATCTTTCGGTGTAGTCATCTCCCTCAAAGACTCCTGCCCAGTGGAATGGTAAGAACACAACGCCCTTCGGAACTGCATTAGTTACTCTAGCCTTTGCAACAACATGTGCATGACCGAGCTTTAGTTCAGCACCTCTGAAACTAACCACAATACACATATCTCCATCTCTGATTCCTCTTTCAATAGCATCCATTGGGTTTATTTCCACATAAAGCTCGGGCTGGAATTCAGCAAGTATTTTGTTGCTTCTCGTTGCCGCTCCTCCACCGTGATGCTCCACCTGCCTGCCTGATGTCCACACCAGCGGAGAGTACTCGTAGAGCTTCTCCTTCAACCAAGCAAGCTGATAGCTCTTGGCACCAATTTTAACCCTGAAGTGGAATTCTCCATAAACCTTGTCGTCGTAGGTAGGATATTTCTCGGCCAGATCGGGTTTGGGAGTCCATATGGGTTCTCTGTGAACCGGTACCGGGTCTGGGAGGTTCCATGCATAGAACCTTGCCCTACCTCTCCCTGAAGGAACCATATTCTTGTCTAGCCACTCCGAATAATCTGTCTCAAGATTTGTTGCCCAACCGGGAACTTGGTCATGGCCATTTACGCCACTCAGCAATGACTCGCCGTCTGGTGCTTTGGTCCCCCACTTTACTCTGAAGTCATGACCGCCTTCCCAAACCGGTATGTCGTTTCGGTATAATACTGGAGTTCCTGGATGCCTCTCATTCCAGCAGGGCCAAGGAAGTCCCCAGTACTCGCCCTTACAGGGTCCGGCAATGCTCCTCAGGGTTTCTGGATCGAAGGTATAATCATACTCTTTCTGCCTCTTAAGTCGCCAGCTCTTTTGACCTATCATCCCGATTGCTCTCGAGCCAACAGTTAATTCCTTGTCCAGAACATCCTCAGCTGTAATTTGATCCGGTTCCTTCCCTCCGAAATTCTTTGTGAATTCGGAATATAAGCCAGGATCGTATTTATCTAGAGCCTTGACCAAGCTGAATATAATCCAAATATCTGGCTTTGACTCGTAGAGAGGATCTATGACCTTGTCTCTCCACTGCACCTGCCTTCCGCTGTTTGTTACGCTGCCAGAAGTCTCCCACTGTGTACATGCTGGAAGCAGAATAATTCCGTCATCTCTATCCGCAAGAGCAACAGCAGATTCTGGGAACGGATCCACGACGACGAGCATTTCAACAGTCTCATATGCTTTCTTTACAGCCTTAACGTTACCGATGGATGGTGTAGAGTGCCCCCATAAGAACATCATTTTTATTGGGCTTGGTTGATCTACGCCTCTGTCGTAATACTCTGTGTCTGCAAGAGCTCCTAGGCTCCAGCAGCTCATGGTAAAACCTTTCTTCTCCATCATGTCTTTGCTGGCGAACCTGTTCTTCAGCCACTCGTAATCCACTCCCCAAACTCTAGCCCAGTGTTTCCAGGCTTTTTCACTCAATCCATAGTAGCTTGGCAGAGTATGGCTGAGAACACACATGTCGGTGGCTCCCTGGACGTTATCATGCCCTCTGAAAGCGTTAACACCACCTCCCGGTTTTCCTGCATTTCCTAGCAGAAGTTGTAGAATCGCGAAAGACCTTATATTCTGGGTTCCAACTTCATGTTGAGTGGCTCCCATTGCATACTGGAGAGTCGAAGGCTTGTTCTGAGATAAAATGTAGGCTGCTTTCCTTATTTTATCTGCCGGGACACC
>JALUWC010000356.1 GCA_027019885.1 Geoglobus sp. | reverse complement strand
CCTGTCAAAATCCTTTCCCAGCCATTCAGCAACCTTTCTGAGGATTTACGCATACTTCTGCACTCTGCCTGCAGTTATTCCCTGAGCAAAGCAGTCGTTGCAGAATTTTTCTATCAGCTCTTTGTTCTTTTGAGAAATACCTGACTCCCTGAGAAGTCTGATTTCAAGTTCGTAGCGCTTTCTGTAGAAATGCACATCTTCCATATCGGATTTTGATCTTACCTCTCCCATAAATTGGGGGAGGCTCTGTTAATTGCAATTGGCACCCAGGCCGGACTGGAGTAACACTCAACAGAGCCCCTATCCCCTGAGAGAGCCCATTGCAAAATTACAAAATTAATTTTATGTAGAACTTGTATTTAAATTTTTCATTATTAAGAAATACCTCGATATCGCTGTTGAATTTTACACAATCATATCTCGAACGAGGAAAAACCTCCTCTTCTTGCCGAGCAGTGTTGAACCGTATCGTCAATTTCAAATTTGTTTTTAAGAAGAATGAAATAATCACATAAAATAAATGAGAGGTTCCTCAGTACATAGGTAACACCATCAAATCCCCAGAGGTTCACGTTTTCGTTGTTAATTTCAAATTCAGCATGCTCAGCTTCTGGTTCAATCTCTGTAGCAAAGTGAATGAAATAATTGCTTAACTTTGAGTACGTTTTCTCCAGGTTACTAATAGCGTTGACAACCCTATCTTCAAGAAGATTTTTGAGGATCTTGAATAAGGTGCTCATCTCGAGAACATTAAAAACCAAGGCATCCGCAACGTTTTTCTGGCAATATTCACACTTCGGAGCCTTCGGGTACTTAAAGTTAGGTTCAACCAAATCCTCATCGGATGAAACATCTTCTATTTCTATGGGCTCCACGATCAGATGGCTCATCCTCTCAGCACAGCTCTTACAAATTAGCTTGTACATGAGCACGAGAAAATCGGCTTCATCTCCTTCCCGGAAAAATCTCTTCCTGAACTCCTGTCTGGTCTCATTCTCCTTTTTATTCAGCTGGTATAGTCTATCCAGCTTCCGATCTATTTCTCTTTCGGAGAGACGCTGTCCACGGAGAAGCTTTTTCCATTCTCTCGGAAACCAGTAAATTTCAAGGAGATTGTACTTTGCAGTTCCAAACCTGGAAAGAAGATCGAGACAAACGGAATAAAGTGTGTACTCTATCACTCTCCTCAACAACGCATTCGCCTGATGCCGATGTCCCGTTAATAAAAGTGTTAGAATGCTTTTGATGTCTTCAGAAATATATTCGTGCAAAACATACCCAAAGAAGCCCACCTTTTCGTATTTCTCATCCTTTAGAGCCTCTTCCTGTGTAAAATGGTATTCCTCATCCCACCACCCAAGAAAATCCAGAATGTAATTTACTTTGTGTTTTTCAATCTCCTTAATACTGACATTTCTAATCCCAAGTACTTCTGGTAAATTTTCCAGTCTTTCATCTGAGCCAGTCTTACAGAATCTGATGAATTCAAATTCTGACATAAATCGAAAATAATTAACATTATTAAGAATTTAAAACTTATGTTCTGACACAGTAATTTTTAAAAGATTTGTAAAATAAGAGAAAAAGTGGAATTAATCGCACGTCTGTTGTTAGGCGACTCGAATGATGCGAAATTTGGATTCTATCTCACGCCTTTCCTCAGGAGTTAAATTGAGCATGCGTAAATCCAATCTTCAAAATCTCCTGTACGATTTCCTCACCCACTTCCTCTCCTAGTCAAAGCTGCTCTAGAGTCTTCAGAACTTTCATCCTGTCTTCATCAACGTACTTCTTCGTCCCGAAAATTCCCCTCCAGCTATCCAGAAACGTCTTCTTCTTAATTTCGGAAATTATCCTGTTTAACTTTGCATCGAAAACTTCAGGATGCGGAAGAACTTCTTTCAACCTTTCATCAAGCGAT
>JALUWC010000355.1 GCA_027019885.1 Geoglobus sp. | reverse complement strand
GGATTGTATAGAACTCAAAAAGAGAGCATAATAAAGGACTTGGACATCTTAATAAAGAATTTTGACCAATTTTCTAACGAGCAATTGAAAATTGAGAAATATCAAACAACTTCAATTGCATCTGTTGAAACAGATCCGAGTCAACAGGAAATCTTGAATTCTTTGTCCCGCTACCCAAACGTGATTATTCAAGGGCCACCTGGAACTGGAAAAAGCCAATCGCTTACAGCTTTAATTTCTAATGCCTTAGCAAATAAGGTAAAATGCCTCGTGGTTTGCGAGAAAAAAACGGCATTGGACGTTATTTATGAAAATCTCAGAAATATTGGACTGAGTGAACTATCCGTTATTATTGAAGACACTTGTAAAGATAGAAAGAGAGTGGTTGACTCCGTCAGAGACAGATTAGATGGAAAATTTAACCATGATTACATCACGGTTGAATCTATTTCTAATCAAACGACTAAGAACGTTGATTTATCATTCTTAGCAGAAGAAATCGAAGACTATCCAGACGAAATCGATCAGCAAATCGACGGACTTTCTGCTTCATCAGATAACCAGCAAAAACAGTTCATGAACCAATATAATGACTACACCTCCCTGCTGGAAAATATCAGATTAAATATCTCTGATATTCAAAGAAGCCACCGAAAATTGTCAGAACCGTTATTGGGTAAACATAATTGGACATCCCTCGTTGGTAAGTTTATCTCTCTAAACAAAAAGTGCAGTAACAACCCACTTATCAAATCTTTGAACCCGAACCATTTTCAATTCAATGTTGAGGAATACAACAGAGTGTCAGGAGTTCTAGGCGAGGGACAAGATTATTATCAAAGCTTGGGTTCACTAAAACATCCACTAGAATTCTTACGGGATGATTTTTTTGAGGAAGAAAATCTTCACAAAACTAAAACTAAAATCGAGAACGAACTAAATCGCCTTTTGAATGACATCAGCTATCTTGACCACCACAGTGAGAGAATATTTAAAAACAGGCATGTAAATTATTTTGGTTACGTTGAGAACAACCCTCTCAGGGCCTTTTTAGTAACTAACAAGATTAAGAGTAAGCTTGAGCCATATCGTAATCAAGATAATTATTTGTGTCAAAGCTTCAGCCCATTAGCCAAAGCAGTTCTTAATCTACTATCTGTTATAGGTGTACCAAAATTCAAGAATCTGTTAAATGATAAAACTTGGGCCATTGACCGTTATCACAAATTAATAAATTTTTTCGAAAAACATGGGATGAGATACGGTTTTTTAGATTTGACTACTGAATTCACCCTGGCTGATCTGGCAACAAATATCGATAATCTTCTGCTTTCTTACATCAATCTAGTCAAAAGGTCCATTCGAGATTTTAGAACTTTTTATCAATGGAAACATTTCTATCTGAGTCTAGATGAATTACAAAAAAGAGTCTTGGTTGCTTTGATAACTAGTGAAGTCAAGAACTGGAAGGATTACTTCCAGCAATGGTATTTTTATTGTATCCTTGCGAAGAATGAAGATAGCCGTTTACCTGTAAACGATATAAAAATTAGAGCATTGAACAATTCTTTAGGCAAGATAAGAAAACTACAAATCAAAAACACGCTCAGGTACTGGAGAAAACGGCAAGGAATAGCCGTCCAGAAGTTTAACTCACAAAACACATTACTTACCGTTAAGAATCTTTATAATAAAAGAGGAAGTCGAGGGAAAAAAAGAAATTCTTTAAGAAGAATCCTTCAAACGGATTTCGATTTGTTCACAGATTTCTTTCCAGTATTGTTACTTAATCCATCGGTGTGCAGCTCTCTAATGCCACTAAAAAAAGGTCTTCTAGACCTAGTAATATTCGACGAAGCTAGTCAACTAAGATTGGAAGATACTTTCGCTGCATTGTTTAGAGGCAAATACAAGATTGTTTCGG